>NZ_CAJPHM010000017.1:0-195002 GCF_905339955.1 Burkholderia sp. BCC1996 | reverse complement strand
TTGTAGTAGCTTTTTAGAAATGTCGTGTTTTGACCTCGGTATGCTGGCCGGTTCTTTGCGGGACCACGGAGCCGGCCATGTATCCAGGTGCACTGGTGACACGGAACATGCGAGAACTCGACCGTCTGAAGGTAATCCAGGCCGTGGTGGACATGGGACTCAAGCCCGGACGCGCGGCCGAACGACTGGGCGTGACCGTGCGTCAGCTCCAGCGTCTGGTGGATCGTTACCGTGAGTCTGGCGCCGCCGGACTGGCTTCGCGCAAGCGTGGGCGTCCCGGTAATCGGCGGCTGGACGCTGATCTGGCCGACCGGGCACTGTCGATCATCCGTGATCGCTACGCCGATTTTGGCCCGACGCTGGCCTGCGAGAAGCTCCCCGAATGTCACGGGCGGAGTTGCCTTCCGTCCGGACGCATCGTTGCTGGTTCACATCGACGGCCCCGGGCGAGACCGTCATCGCCCGGAGCGCACCTGCCTACGTCGTCACGCTGGCGCTGGGTTCGAGCGCAGGATTGTTTTCCCCTGCCCCGGGACGGATCTTGAACCAGATCGAGTACATAGCCGGCAGAAACACCAACGTCAGAACCGTTCCGGCGAATGTTCCTCCGATAAGCGTATAAGCCAGCGTGCCCCAAAACACGGAATGGGTAAGCGGAATGAACGCAAGCATCGCGGCGACCGCAGTCAGGATCACGGGCCGCGAGCGCTGCAGCGTGGCCTCCACCACCGCATCGAACGGTGTCATGCCCGCGCGCGCGTTCTCTTCGATCTGGCCGATCAGGATCAGCGTGTTGCGCATCAGGATGCCGGAGAGCGCAATGAGTCCCACCAATGCGTTGATGCCGAATGCCTGATTGAACAGCAGGAGTGTCGGCACCACGCCGATCAATCCCAGCGGACTGGTCGCAAACACCATCATCGTGGCGGAAATCGAGCGCGTCTGAAAAATGATGATGAGCAGCGTCAGCGCGATCATGATCGGGAACAGCGGCGCGAGCGCAGTTGTCGCCTTGTTGGCCTCCTCGATGGAGCCGGCCTCCTCGATCCGGTAGCCGCCCGGCAGCTTCGCGATGATGGGCTGAAGCTGCGCGAGCATCGCGGTCGACACATCGGGCGGTTGCAACCCTTCGGCGATATCGCCGCGCACGGTGATCGTCGGCGTTCGGTCGCGCCGGCGCAGGACCGGATCCTCCATGCGGATGTCGACTTTGCCGACCTGCGAGAGCGGCACCCGCTGCCCTGCGGCGCCGATCAGCGTGAATCCGTCGATCCGTTGCGGGTCGAGCCGGATGTCGCCCGCCGAACGCGCGACAAGCTCCACCGAACGAATGTCCTCGCGCACGTGCGTGACGGGAATGCCGGTCAGCAGGAATTGCAGTTGCTGCGCGACCGAGCTGGACGTCAGTCCGAACGCCCCGAGACGATTTTGATCGAGCGTGAAATGCACGGTGGGAACGCGCGGCCCCCAGTCGGCGTTCACCGTTCGCATCATCGGGCTGGCGTTCATGGTCCGTTCGACCTGTGCGGCGATGGTGCGCAACGTCTGGGCGTCCGGGCCCATGACCCTGAACGCGACGGGGTAAGGCGAGTAAGGGCCGAACACCAGCTGCGTGACGCGAACCTGCGCCCCGGGCACCAACCCTTCGGCGATGACCTTGCGCAGACGGAATTTGAGCGCTTCCCGTTGTCGCTCGTCATTCGTGCGGATCACGATCTTCGAGAAGGACGAATCCGGCAACTCCGGAGACATGGCCAGATAGAAGCGCGGAGCGCCCTGCCCGATGTACGAGGTCACGATCTGCGCTTCCGGCTGCTTCGCGAGCCATGCCTCGACTTTTTCCGTTGCCGACGCGGTCTGCTCGATCGAAGTCCCATAGGGCATCTGCACTTCGACGAGCACTTCCGGGCGATCGGAGGTCGGGAAGAATTGCTTCTTCACGAGCCCCATGCCCATCACGGCGACCACGAACGATGCCACCACGATCCCGGCGACCATCCACTTGCGCGCGACCACGCGCCCGAGGAAGCGGCGAAAGCGCCGGTAGTTCGGCGTGTTGTAGATCGCCTCGTGGCCGCCTTCGATCACGGCGATGTCGGGTAACAGCTTGACGCCGAGGTACGGTGTGAAGACGACGGCCACGATCCACGAGGTGACCAGCGCGATGCCGACGATCCAGAACATGTTGCTGGTGTATTCGCCGGCCGTCGAGCGCGCAAAGCCATTCGGCATGAAGCCGACAGCCGTGACCAGCGTGCCCGACAGCATCGGTGCGGCCGTGTGGCTCCACGCGTAAGCTGATGCCTGGACGCGGCTATAGCCCTCCTCCATTTTCACGACCATCATTTCGATGGCGATGATCGCGTCGTCGACGAGCAGGCCGAGCGCGAGAATCAGCGAACCGAGCGTGATGCGGTCGAAGCTCTTGCCCGTTGCGGCCATGACGACGAAGACGCCCGCGAGTGTCAGCGGCACCGCCGCCGACACGACGATGCCGACACGCCATCCCATGCTCGCGAAGCTCACGACCATCACCACGAGCAGCGCGACAAAGAACTTCACCATGAATTCGTCGATGGCCGAATGGATGTTGACGGCCTGGTCGGTCACCTTCGTGAGGCTCACGCCCAGCGGCAGCCCGGCATTGATCGATGCGACTTCCGTGTCGAGCGCCTTGCCGAGATTGAGCCCGTTCCAGCCGTCCCGCATCACGACGCCGAGGAGCAACGCCGGTTCGCCTTTGTTGCGAATCTGGAACGTGGCCGGGTCTTCGTAACCGCGTTCGACGGTCGCCACATCGGAGAGCTTCAGTGTGCGGCCCTGAACGACGATCGGCGTATCACGGATGGTCTGCAGCTTGTCGAAGGCGCCTTCGACACGAATGAAGACCTGCGCGCCCGCCGTATCGATCGACCCAGCCGGCGTGAGAACGTTCTGGTTGTTCAGCGCGGCAAAGGTCTCCTGCGGCGTCACGCCGAGCGTCGCGAGCCGGTCGTGCGAAAACGACACGTAGATCCGTTCCGCCTGCTCGCCGATGATGTTCACCTTCTTGACGCCCGGTACATGAAGAAGCCGCTGGCGCAATCCCTCGGCGTCGCGCACCAGCAATCGTTGCGGCTCGCCTTTCGCCTTGAGCGCGAACAGCGCGAACGTTACGTCGGAATACTCATCATTGACGAGCGGGCCGATCACGCCGGGCGGCAGGTTGCCCGCTTCGTCGTGCAGCTTCTTGCGCGCCTGATAGAACTCCTCGGGCACGTCCGCGGGCGGCGTACTGTCGAGCAAGGTCACGGTGGTGAAGGCCAGCCCCGGACGCGTATAGGTCTCGGTCCGGTCGTACCAGCGCAGCTCCTGCATGCGCTTTTCGAGCGGCTCGGCCACCTGGTCCTGCATTTCCTGCGCGGTCGCGCCGGGCCATGCCGTAATGACCGTCATCGACTTGACGGTGAATGGCGGATCTTCGGCCCGCCCCAGTTTCAGGAAGGCAATCACGCCGGCGATCGAAATCAGGATGATCAGAAACAGCGTGACCGAGCGCTCCCGCACCGCAAGAGCCGACAAATTGAAGCCGCTCATTGCGCTGCTCCTTGCGTGGAGACGGATGCCGCGGCCAGCTTGTCGTTGGCGAGACGCACGCGCTCTCCATCGTGCAACAACTGGGCACCGAGCGCGACGACCTGGTCGCCTTCGCGAAGATCGCCAGTCACCGTCGCACTGTCGTCGCTCAATGCGGTGACACGAACCTTGTGCCAGGTCACACGCGATTGAGATCGATCGACGGTCCAGACGCCGGTGCCGGTTCCCGTGCCCGGATCGAACAAGGCGCCGACCGGTACCACCATGCCGGCCTGTGTCTGGCCGGCATTGCCGGCGAGATCGATGGTCACGGTCGCGCCGAGCGGTGCATTCGAGAGCGCGCCCTCGAGGACGTATCTGGCCTCGTAGGTCCGTGTCAGCCGATCGGCAGAATCGGAGAGCTGGCGCAGGACGGCGGGAACGGGCTTCTGGTCCGCGCCGTAAAGCGTCGCCGCGGCAATCGAGCCGGACGCGGGACGCAGCGTCTCGGGAAGCTGGACGACGGCCTCGCGGGGGCCGGCATGCGCGAGCCGCACGACGATTTGTCCCGGCCCGACGACCTGGCCCGGCTCCGCCAGCGTCTCGACCACCACGCCGTCGGCGTCCGCCATGACGACGGCGTATCCGGAAGCATTGTTGGCGAGCACGGCCTGCGCCTGCGCTGCGACGAGCTGGGCCCTGGCGGAATCGGCCGCCGCCTTGAGCTGGTCGTAGGTCGATGCCGACACCGCGCCAGCCCCGACGAGATCCCGATACCGCGCCTCGTCGGCAGCCGTCTGCGTCGCGCGCGCCTGCGCCGCGTCCACGAGTTTCTGCTGCGCACGGGCCTGCAGCCCCAGATCGATCGGATCGATGCGCATCAGGGGCTGGCCGCGCGTGACCGTTTGGCCTGCGTCGACCAGCCGCTCGATGACTTTACCCTGAACGCGGAAACCGAGATCGCTCTGAACGCGGGCGCCCACGACACCCGAAAACGACCGGCTCGTACGCGCCGCGCCGTGAACGGCGCTTGTACGCACAAGTGGCGCCTCGGTACGCGGATCAGCAGCCGGATGCTCGCCGCATGCTGCGAGCGCAAGCGAAGCCAGGCCCAATGTGTAGACAAGACGATGGCGCCGGAACATGAGATCCCCTCTCGCAAAGAACAGGAGACCTCATTCTGATACCAGTGACCAAATCAGTCAATAGTCACAACAAGATTCATGGAGCGAGACTTCTGAGGACGAGGTTCGCGAGTTGGGCCGTCGCCTCTTCCGCACCATCGAGGTTGTACTGGAGCATCAACGGATTGAAGTAAGGTTTCATCACCAGAAAGATCGCATTCACCGCTTCGTCTGGCGGCGTCTTGCGTTCGAATTCGCCGGTTTCGCGTCCGAGTCGCAGGATATCGGCGATGAGTTGCCGGATCTGGTCCTCGTAGCCTTTGACGGAGGGCCAGGGCGATGCGGCCGCCTCGGCGGCGATATCGTAGAGCTTGCGATCCTGGAAGAAAAGCTGGCTTCCAGACGCAAGCAAGGTCTTGAACATACGGCGAAATTTCTCGGTTGCACCGTGCGCGCCGTCGACATTTTCGCTGACTGCGGCCACGATCGCGGCGAGCCGATTGGCGCAGATGACCTGACCGATCGCCTGTTTGGAGTCGAAAAACTTGTAAATATAGGCTTTTGAAAACCCGATTTCCTTCGCGAGGTCGGAGACCGTGGTTTTTTCGTAGCCGTAGCGGCTGAAGTATTCCGTTGCGGCGTCGACGATCTGGGCGCGAACTTCGTGGTCCGAGGGGCCACGGGACGAAGAGGTGGAGGGAGTCGGTTTGTTCATGCGTCAAGCTTAGTCCGACGATCGTCAGTTGACAACGTGTGACCATATTGTATATTGGTCACTATATTTCCTCTCCCGTTGTCGCTCCCGAGATGATCATGCCCTTGCGCCGTCCACTTGTTCTCCTGACTAGCGTCGCCGCCCTTTCGGCGTGCGCCGTGGGTCCCGACTACCACCGCCCGGATGCGCCGCTGGCGCAGCACTACATGACCCAGCCGCCCGCCCGCGCGGCAAAGGCGCCGGTTGCCGACCTGTCCGCATGGTGGAAAAGCTTCAACGACCCGCTGCTCGCGCATTACGTTTCGCTGGCGCTGGCCGAGAACCTGGACCTGGCCCAGGCCGTCGCGCAAATCACTCAGGCGCGCGCGCGCCTCGGCACTGCCAACGCGGCGCTCCTGCCGTCGGCCTCGGTTTCCGCGTCGGCGGCACGAGCCTATCAGTCTGTCGATACGCCGTTGGGGCGATTGCTCAACGCCACGCCGGGGTACGAGCGCTGGGGCACCGCGTACGAAACCAACCTGGAGGCCGGTTGGGAGATCGACATTTTTGGCGGTCTGCGCCGTCAGCGTGAAGCCGCGCTCGCCGATTACTCGGCAACGCAGGCGGCGGCAGTTGCCACCCGGCTTGCCGTCGCGGCCCAGACTGCCGATATCTACGTCACGATCCGAGGCCTCCAGGCCCGTCTGGATATCGCGACCCGGCAGGTGCAGACGCAGCAGGCGCTTCTCGCAGACGTGAAACTCCTGTATTCGAAGGGCGCGGCAGCCGACTATCAGGTTCAGCAGGCGCAAGGTGCGCTCGACCAGGTGCAGGCCAGCGTGCCCGTCCTCCTCGCGGCGCTCGATGCGGCGTCGAACGCCCTCGACGTGATGCTCGGTACACCTCCTGGCACGCACCGGGCAGAGCTGGGCTCGCCTTCCCCGATCCCCGTCGCGCCGGCGCTCGCGGAAATGGGCACGCCAGCCGATCTGCTGCAAAGACGTCCCGATCTGATCGCCGCCGAACGTCACCTCGCCGCCGCCAATGCGCGCATCGGCGCTGCGATCGGCGAGTACTACCCGACGGTCTCGCTGAACGCCTTCCTCGGCAGCGCGGCCTCGGCCGCCGCCGGTACGTTGTTCTCGGGCGGCGCCAACCAGGCGGCCGGCCTCGTCGGGCTGCGCTGGCGACTGTTCGATTTCGCGCGCATCGGTGCCGATGTCGACGCGGCGAAAGGCGCCGACGCGCAAGCGCTCGCAGCCTATCGGCAGGCCGTGCTCCGCGCCTCCGAGGACGTCGAAAACTCGCTCTCGTCATTGGTGAATCGAGAGGCGCAGGCTGCCACGCTGTCGCATGCCGAGTCGTCGTTTTCCCGCGCCAAGGATTCCTCGATGACCGCGTACCGCAGCGGTGCAGCGAGTTTCATCGACGTATTGCACGCCAACGAGACCCTGCTCCAGGCCGCCGACGCGCGTGCACAGGCACAGACGGAATCCGCTCGTGCAGCGATCTCGACGTTCAAGGCGCTCGGCGGCGGCTGGGACCCGGCATCGCACGATGCGCAGAGGACGCTGAGCTCACGCTGACGCCGCCGCCCTGCACTGGCGCGCGCAATGGAGCCTGCGCACGTTCCTGGTTCGCGCAATAGCGGACCACGGGCGACTCGATTGCCCGGGGGATTCGGTCTTTCGTCCAAAGCGCACGCGGAATGCGATGTGCAGCAACTCGATGGCGATGATCAAGGCGTCGTCCATCGATCTGCCGCGGTATCGGGGCGGTCAGAGATCGGCCAGGTTGGTCGCGGAACCCAAGCCCTCGACGCCAGACCGGCTCGGAGATCGGCACGCAGATGCGCTCCCCGATCTCGAACCGCACCTCGCCCGACTGTTCTCCGAGGCTTGAGTCGGCGGCCGACGTAAGCGAGAAAACGGAGACGTACGGACCGTTGCCGTGATTGCAGTTCGATTCGATGCGCCAGCAGATGAGCAAGCCTGAGCGCGGAAGGCACAGGAAGCGTATGCAGGTCAGGTCAGACGCGTTTTCGTACTCGCCGGTTTCGATTCATATCGATGCTATTGTGATAAGAAAAGTTATCCGGATAGATTCGATAAACCCTCGAAGTACCCGACGTGTCCGAGTACACCATCGCGCGGCATTGACAGCACTTCCTCGCACGAATCCCGGATTTCACGGCGATTCGACGCGCGGTGTCGCCCCCGATTGCTGCTTCGTTCGCAGCCGCGTCGATTCCCCTTCCGCCGCAACGATCGCCGTCGCGGCCGCCCCGTTCTTTCCCGCATTTGTTCCCGCGACGCAAGACTGTTGGTCCACGGTGGGTGTTCGAACTCCGGCGCGACGCGCCTAAAGTCTGGTCCATCGGATTCATCGATCCGGTCGGCACCAACGCCGAAAACCAGTCACCTGTCGAGGCATATCATGAGCACATCCAAAGTCATCATCGTCACCGGCGCATCGCAAGGCATCGGCGCAGAGACGGTCAACGCATTCCGCGCCCACGGTCATCGGGTGGTCGCGACGTCCCGTTCGATCGGCGCGTCGGACGATCCCGATCTGGTCACTGTCGCGGGCGACATCGGCGACGCGGCCGTCGCACGGCGCGTGGTCGACACCGCACTCGAGCGCTTCGGCCGGGTCGACACGCTCGTCAACAACGCCGGCGTGTTCATCGCGAAGCCGTTCACGCAATACACCGCGGACGACTATGCGGCCATCACCCGCGTGAACCTGGACGGTTTCTTCCACGTCACGCAGCGCGCGATCGCGGCGATGCAACGCACCGGCGGCGGACACGTGGTCAGCATCACGACGAGCCTCGTCGACCACGCGAACAGCAACGTGCCGTCGGTGCTCGCGTCGCTGACGAAAGGCGGGCTCAATGCGGCGACGAAGTCGCTCGCAATCGAGTACGCGAAGGCCGGCATCCGCGTGAACGCCGTGTCCCCCGGCATCATCAAGTCGCCGATGCATGCGCCCGACACGCACGCGACGCTCGCCTCGCTGCATCCGGTCGGCCGGATGGGCGAGATGAGCGACATCGTCGGCGCGATCCTGTATCTCGATTCGGCGCCGTTCGTTACCGGCGAGATCCTGCACGTGGATGGCGGCCAGAGCGCCGGGCATTGAGTGGCGACGATGGGAGACTGCGCCGGGGCAAAGGGGGCAAATGGTGAGCGGCGGTCCGGCAACGGCGCAGCCGCGCCATTCGCGCCCCGCTCTGCCCCGTTGCCGGCATTCTCCCCGGACGCGCCTAGCGTGCCCGCTTGCCGGGCGCCTGTTGCAGATGTTCGACGAGAAAGTCGACGAACACGCGCACGCGCGAAGACAGATAGCGCGCGTGGGGATAGAGCAGCATGAACGGCCGCGACCGGCCGCCCTGGCCGGACAGCACCTCCGTGAGCGTGCCCTCGCGCAGATCCCGGTCGACGATGAAGCGATAGGTCTGGAACAGGCCCGCACCGCTGCGCGCGAGCGTGACGCCGGCGAGGACGTCGCCCGACGTGCCGTAGCCGCCGGTCGTCGCGACGTCGATTTCCGCCGAGCCGTCGTTGAACAACCACGGAACCGGCCGGCCGCTGCTCGGGAGCTCGAACTGGATGCATTCGTGCGCGTGCAGATCGTCGACGGCGCGCGGCACGCCGGCGCGTTTCAGGTAGCCGGGCGTCGCGACGACAACGAGTTCCGCATCCTCCAGCTTGCGCGCGACCAGGCTCGAATCCGCCGGCGCGCGGCCGCGGATCGCAAGATCGAAACCCTCCTCGGCGAAGTCGATGTTGCGGTTGCTCAGATGCGTTTCGACGCGCACGTCCGGATATCGCTCGCGAAACGCAGGTAACAGCGGCAACACGCGATAGTGTCCGTACGGCGTCGGCATGCTGATGCGCAGCACGCCGGCCGGCGTGGCCTGCTGGCCCGTCGCTTCGCGCTCGGCGTCGACGAGCTGCGACAGTGCATCACGGCATTGCTCGAAATAGCGCCGGCCGGAATCGGTCAGGCGGATCTGCCGTGTCGTCCGCACGAACAGGCGTACGCCGAGACGCTCCTCGAGGCGCGCGACCGAGCGGCTGACCGCGGCCGGCGTGACGCTCGCAGCCGTCGCCGCGAGCGTGAAGCTGCCGAGTTCCGCGGCCAGGCAGAACAGCTCGATGCTGCCGAGCAGCAGGTCGTCGAATTTTCTCTGCATGGGGCGCTCCTGCTGCTTCGTGCGTGGCGTGGCCGGCAACGCGAACATAGGCATCACGGAATCGCGCTCGCGGCGAGTCGGCGCGAGCCGTTTCTTCGCGTGACGCTGAAGCAGCGAGTGTGCATGAATCCCGGCCGGGAAACCAGCGTACCGATGACCGTCGCCGACACCTGTTCGCGCCGTGTTGCGCCGCGCGCGATTCGTTACATCGCGTGTCGATTCAATTGCGCGAACGATATTTGCCGGCTTCGATCGCCTCAATAGAGTGACTGCCAGAGACCCGTGCGAGTGAATCTTCCGAGCCTGGGCGCCTCTCAATTTTCCCCGAAGGAGCAAGCGATGACGATCGAACAGAAGCTGGCCGAACTCGGCCTCACGTTACCCGAACCGCCGCAACCGCTCGGCAGCTACACGGCCGTCAGCGAAGCCGGCAACCTGTTGTTCATCTCCGGACAACTGCCGCTCGTCGACGGCAAGGTTGCCTATACAGGCCGCGTCGGCGAACGGCTGAGCGTCGACGACGGGCGGCATGCGGCGCAACTCGCGGCGCTGAACGTGCTTGCGCAGATCCGCAAGCACCTCGGCGGGTTCGACCGCCTGCATCACATCGTGCGTGTCGAGGGGCACGTTGCGTCGGCGGACGGCTTTTTCGGCCAGCCAGCCGTGATCGACGGCGCATCCGACCTGTTCGCCGCCGTGCTGGGCGACAAGGCCGGACATGCGCGCTCGGCGTTTTCCCAGCGCCAGTTGCCGGCCGACGCAGCCGTGATTCTGGTCGTGATCGCCGAAATCCGGCCGGCGTAGGCGCGTTGCCGTCGCGCGGGCAGTCGCCGTTTCGACGGCGGCTGCCCTGCCGGTGACTGGAATTCCGTGGGACGCGATCTTTTCGATATAAGGGATGGAACACCGCACATCCTTGCCTGGCAAGGCCGTACACGATCCAGATACATTGAAATACAAAATATCGTATGCGATTTAATCGAATCCGCTTGACGAGGTTCGGCGTCTCGACCAAACTGCATCGCATGCGATCGAATCGCATTAGATAGAACCTTCCAACCTGACGGAGTGAACGATGAGCAAGATCGAAAAAGTGCTGTACACGGGCAAGACGCATACGACTTCCGGCGGCCGCGACGGCGCGGCGCGCAGTTCCGACGGTCGCCTCGACATCCAGCTGTCGTCGCCGGGCACCGCCGGAACCGGCACGAATCCGGAACAACTGTTCGCGGCCGGCTGGTCGGCCTGCTTCATCGGCGCGATGCAGCTCGCGGCACGTGCGGCGAAGGTCACGCTGCCGGCCGATCTCGCGGTCGATGCGGAAGTGGACCTGGGCATGGGCGGCAACGCGTACTTCCTGCAGGCCCGCCTGAACGTGAGCGCGCCGGGGCTCGATCGTGACGTCGTGCAGCACATCGTCGACACCGCGCATCAGACCTGCCCGTACTCGAAAGCGACGCGCGGCAACATCGACGTCGAGATCCGCATCGTCTGAACGTTGAATCGGGCGGCCAGGCGCCGCCCTCCCGAATCTCCTGCCATTTTCTTGTCGAGGTAAATGATGAAGACCCAACTGATCGCCGCCCTGCTCGTCGCCGTGTCCGCTGCCGTTGCCGCGCCGGCCTTCGCCAGTGACGCCGTCGTGACGCGTGCGCAAGTGCGCGCCGAACTCGTGCAGCTCGAACGGACCGGCTACCCGCTGAACCGCGCCAGCGACGCGACCTACCCGGACAACCTGCAGGCCGCGCTGACGCAGATCCACGCGGACGACGCGGTGGCCAACGCACCGTCGAACGCGGGCTACGGCGTCGACGCAGTCGCGTCGACGCAGTCGGGCCGACGCGTGGTCGTGCAGATGGCCGAGCGTTCGATTTATTTCGGTCGTTGAGCGCGATCCGCGATTCCGGACGAATCGCGCCGACATGCCGCACACGCCTGAACGCCCCGTTTCTTTCCATTGAATCTGTCGAGGTAAATGATGAAAACCCAAGTGATCGCCGCCCTTCTCGTTGCCGTATCCGCCGCCGTTGCCGCACCCGCCTTTGCCAATGAAGCCGTCGTGACGCGTGCGCAAGTGCGTGCCGAGCTCGCCCAGCTGCAGCAAGCCGGCTATGTGCCGGGCCGCGCGAACGATCCGCACTATCCGGACGACCTGCAGGCCGCGCTGACGCGTATTCATGCGAACGACACCGCCGCAGCCGATACGGCGACGTCCGGTTACGGCAGCGACGCGGCAGCCGGCACGCATTCGGGCAGCCGTCCCGTCACGCGTGTCGCCGAGCGCTCGATCTACTTCGGCCATTGAATGAAACCGCGATCGGCGCCGGTTGCCGGCGTGCGACGCTCACACTCCGATCACTCTTTTCTGTCGAGGTAAATGATGAAGACCCAACTGATTGCTGCCCTGCTCGTCGCCGTGTCGGCTTCCGCTGCCGCACCGACATTCGCGACCGAAAGCACCGTCACGCGTGCGCAGGTGCGGGCAGAGCTGGCCGCGCTCCAGAAGGCCGGCTATCTGCCGAATCGCCCGAACGATCCGAACTATCCGGAGAATCTGCAGGCCGCGCTGAAGCGGGTCCGTGACAACGCTGCGACAGCGGCCGATACCGAGGCATCCGGTTACGGCAGCGACGCCGACGGCGCGACGCAAGCCGGCAGCCGGAGCGCAATTCGCACGGCGGCGCGCTCGATCCACTTCGGTCATTGAGCACCGCGCCGAAGTCGACGACGTCATCCATCAAATAAAGCGCATGCGATGTAATCGCATGCGCTTTTGTACGTCTGAGACCTGAGTGGACGATCGCGTCTATGCTGTGCGACGAACGACTTCAATCAGGGAGCACGCGATGCGGCAAGCAACGACGGGGAACGAAGGAAGCGGAGCTCATCCGCTCGACAACGCCGTGTGGCATGCGCTCGCCGGCGAGCAGCAGCGTTTTGCGCTCGGCGACGAGCGCGCGCGGCGGTTTCCTCCCGAACTCGCGCCGTTTGCCGGCCTGGCCGACCGCAGCCCCGCCGCTTTCGACGCGTTGCGCGCATTGATCGACACGCACGGGCCCGCGGCACTGGTCACGCCTGACGAGATCCCGACGCCGGCCCGATGTTCCGTGGTCCGGCGCGCGGTGCTGCATCAGATGATCTGGCAGGGAACGCCTGACGATGCGCAGCCGCTGGAGCATGTCCGGCTGACCGAAGTCGACGTACCGGCCATGCTCGAGCTGATCGCGGCGACGGAGCCGGGTCCGTTCGGCCCGCGCACGATCGAATTCGGTGGCTATCTCGGTGTACGGAGAGAAGGACGGCTCGTGGCGATGGCCGGTCAGCGACTGACTGCCGGCGGCCATACGGAGATCAGCGCCGTGTGCGTGGATCCCGCCTTTCGCGGCCAGGGCCTCGCGGCCGGACTGATCCGCGCATTGATCGCGCGGATTCGTGCGCGGGCGGAAACGCCGTTTCTGCATGTGCTGTCGTCGAATCGCGTCGCAATCGAGCGCTATCTGGCGCTCGGTTTCACGATCCGTCGCGACATGCAATTGCTGGTGTTGGGGCGTGAGGATACCGGGACGGGCCAGCCCGAGCGTCAACCGTAAGCAACCGAGCGCAGCATTGCAAAAGTCGGTCCGGACGGCCGGAAAAGCATGGAAATCGTGGAGGAAGCAGGCTGCAATCGTATCGCCGGCTCGACATCGAGCCGGCGGCCACGCTATTCGTGGTTTACTCGTCGATCGAATCGATCAGGTTGCCGCGCAGCGTGACGATCGCCTTCTGCATCTTCGCGAATTCGTCGGGTTTGAGCCCGGTGGCTTCGACGAGATTCATGTCGAGCCCCTTCTCGCGCACGCGGCGACCGCTTTTCGTCAGGCTCACGACCACCTGGCGCTCGTCCGACGGATCGCGGTGCCGTTCCAGATAACCCATCGCCTCGAGCTTCTTCAGGATCGGCGTCAGCGTGTTCGATTCGAGGAACAGCTTTTCGCCGAGCTGCCCGACCGTCTGGTCGCCCTCCTCCCACAGCGCAATGATCGTGATGTATTGCGTGTACGTGAGGCCGAGCTCCTCGAGGATCGGCTTGTAGGCCTTGCCGAACGCGAGGTTCGTCGAGTAGATCGCAAAGCACAGGAACTCGGAAAGCTTCGGCGTGGCGGGCGATTGGGTTTCGGTCGGTTTCATGAGCATCCTCCATCGACACGGGAGCGTGTCGCAGATGAATGCATTATATATCGCATGCGATCTTATCGGAAGCTTGATTATCGTTTCCGATCGACAGCACGCGACGCGAGCGATGCCCGCTCACGCTCAGGCTCGATCGCCGTCGTTCCGGCCCCGGCGCTCGCCGTGCCGTTGCCGGCTGATCGACAGCAGCGAACACTGCACCGGATGCGCGATTTCGGTCGCGAGGCCGCCCGCGGCGAACAGCAGGATCGTCAGCCAGCGTTTCATGCATCCTCCACGACGGACAGGCTCGCGCCGTCGGCGACGGTCGCATCGAGCGCATACGGATCGACGCCTTCGAGGCAGCCGAGATTGACGCGCCAGCACGCGGGATCCTTGCGCGTCTGATGAAACGGGTAGACGCCGCACCGGCTGCAGAAAAAGTGACGGGCCGTGCGCGTGTTGAAACGGTAGGTCGTCAGCGCGTCCTCGCCTGCGACGATCTTCAGGTCGGCGGCGGGGAACATCGGGCTCATCAGCGCGCCGCGACGGCGGCAAAGGCTGCAGTTGCAGCGAACGGCCGGCGCAAGCGCGGTCCGGACCTGGAATTTCACGGCGCCGCAATGGCAGGATCCGTTGAACCATGTAGCAGACATGTCGTGCTCCTCGAGAGGTGATGTCTGCTTTATAACGAACCCGTGCGGACGCGTCGTATCGCTCTGTATCCGCGCGGTGCGCAGACACAGAGCATTGCAATTTTGTCGCGAACGGTGCGGATTTCAGCGCCTTCCGGCACGTCCGCCGCGCGCCGCGTGATCCGGCACTCAGTCCGGCAGTCAGTCCAGCGCGTGCTGCAGCCGCGCGATGGCCGCCCGCGTCTCGCGCTCGAGCGTCGCGAACAGTTCAGCCGCCGGCAGCGATCGCACGAGCGGCGCCGCCTGCCCTGCCCACTGCGCGCCGTAGCCGAACTCGCCTTTCGCCTTCGCGGCCGCATGCAGCGCCTTGCCGGCGTCGTACGCGATCGGATAGGCGGGCGTCGCCGGTGCGTGCGGATCGTCGCCGAGCGCGGTCAGCCGGTTCGCGATGCCGCGCGCGACACGGCCGGAGATCGCGGTCGTGAAGGTCGTGCGGTGCGCCGCGTCGCCGAGGATCGCGCGGCGATAACCGTCGTCGATCGACGTTTCCGGACACGCGACGAACGCCGTGCCGAGTTGCGCGGCCTGCGCGCCGAGCGCGAGCGCCGCGGCGATGCCGTCGCCGTCCATGATGCCGCCGGCGGCGATCACCGGCAGCGCGCATTCGCGCACGAGCAGTCGCGTCAGCGCGAACGTGCCGAGCCGGTCGTCGTGCGCCGTCGAGTCGAATACGCCGCGATGCCCGCCGGCTTCGATGCCCTGCGCGACGATCGCATCGATGCCGGCCGCGGCGATCTGCCGGGCTTCGTCGGGATGCGTCGCGGACGCGAACAGCGTGATGCCGGCGCGCTTGAGCATCGCGATCGCCTCGTCGGACGGCAACCCGAAATGAAAGCTCACGACCGCCGGTTTTTCCTCGAGCAACATCGCGAGCATCGCATCGTCCGCGACGAAGCTCGTGTAGATCTCCGACAGCGCCGCCGGCGGCGTCGCGCCGTATTCGCGGAACACCGGTGCGAGCCACTCGAGCCACGCGCGTTCGACGGCGGCATCGGCACGCGCCGGCTGATGGCAGAACAGGTTGATGTTGAACGGACGGTCGGTCAGCGCGCGCGTGTCGCGGATCATCGTGCGCGCGCCGTCGGCGTTCGTCGCGCCGACGCCGAGCGAGCCGAGCCCGCCCGCGTTCGACACGGCAGCCGCCAGCGCGGGCGTGCTGACGCCGGCCATCGGCGCCTGGATGATCGGAGTGCGGACGCCGAGCGTGCGCAGCAGCGTCCGGTTGTCGGTCGGTCGATTCATGTCGTTGCCTCCTGCAACGTCCGGGATCGGAAGGCTCGGGCCGGCTGCCGGCCGAAGCGGCGGGGTCGGGTCCGGCGACGTCGCGCATGCGCGGTGCGTCGCATGGAGCCTGTCATGCGAAAGTGGTGTCGGGTGTGGCGGCCCACCAAACGACGACGCGGACGTCGCGCGACACGTGCTTGCGGCGTCGCCTCCGCACGGCGTGCGAACCGGCGTCCCCGCAACTGCGCCCATGCTACGCCAGAGCGCCGCCCGCGGGTCAGCGCGCAGCGCTTCTACCGGCTGCGCACCCGATATGCGAGCGCCGCGCAGGCCGCCAGCAGCGCGGCCGTCACGAAGAACACCGAATGCAGGCCGAGCGTGACGCCGATCTGGCCGCCGATCACCGGGCCGATCACCTGCCCGCCGAACTGCGCGGACTGCAGGTAGCCGAGCATCTGGCCCGTCGCGCGCTCGTCGACCGACTGCCGGACCAGCTTGCCGATCGACGGCAGCAACCCGGCGAGCGTCATCCCCATCAGCACGCGCAGCGCGGCGAGCTGCCACCAGTGCGTGACGAACGCCTGCGGCAGCATCGCGAGCGCGGTCAGCAGCAGGCAGCCGACGATCACGTTCCAGCTGCCGATCCGGTCGGCGAGCGCGCCGAGCCGCGCGGCGGTCAGCATGCTGCCGAGTGCGGAGCCGGCCATCACGACGCCGGCGATGCGCGCCAGATGACTGCCGTCCACGCCGAGCCCGCCGATATAGACCGTGATGATCGGCTCGATCGACATGTTCGCGAGCAGCACCATCATCGCCGTCACGAGCAGCGCGGCGACCGCCACGCGATCGGTGCGCCGGGCCGGGTTCGCCGACGTTGCGAGGGCGTGCCGCGCGTGCGCGTCGGTGGCCGGATCGAAGTCCTCCTTCACGACGACGATCGTCAGCAGCGCGGCGACGGCGATCATCGCGCCACCCGCGAAAAACGTGCCGCGAATGCCGAGCCAGCCCGGCAGCAGGCCGCCGACGAGCGGCCCGACGAGATTGCCCGCGAGCGCGCCGGTCGACAGGATGCCGAGCGCCCAGCCCGCGCGTTCGCGCGGCGCCTGGGTGCCGACCATCACGGTCGACGCGGACGCATAGCCGCCGACGAGCCCGGCGATCAGCCGCAGTGCCACGAGTTCCACCACGTTGTGCGCGACGCCGATCAGCGACATCACGACGGCCATCCCGAGCGCCGCGCGCACGAGCATCGGCTTGCGGCCGAAGCGGTCCGCGAGGCGGCCCCACAGCGGTGCGGTGACGGCCGTGCCGAGGAACGTCGCGCCGAACGCGACACCCGACCACTGGATCACGGCCGACTGCGCGTCGACGCCGAGCTGCCGCACGTACAGCGGCAGGAACGGCAGCAGCATGCTGAGACTCACGAGCGTCGTGAACGACCCGAACACGCACACGGCGAGATTGCGGCGCCAGTAGCGCGCATTGCGTTCGGCGTAGCCGGCGCTCGAGCGGCCGGCGTGTGCGGCGGCCGGTGGGTGGGCGGTCGTGCTCATCGCGCCCTCGCCGAGGAGATCACGTCGACCGCGAGCGCCAGCAACAGCGCGGCGGTGCCGACGCCGAACAGCGCTTCGTAACGGCCGCCGCTCGATGCGAACAGGTACGACAGACCGTAGGCGGCGACCGCCTGCATGATCGCGAAGCTGGTCGTCGCGCTGCGCCATGCGCGCTTCGCGACCGACGGATGATGTGCGAGCAGCTCGTTCACGCGGCCCAGCGCGAGCGGCACGATGCCGGGCGTGAACGCGCCGACGAGCAGGCTCGACACGATCAGCGCGGCCGGGCCCAGGCCGAGCAGCGGCAGCGCGACCGCGACGGCTTCGATCGCGAATGCGATCCGCAGCGCGCGGCCGAAGCCCGCGCGATCGGCCAGATGCCCGCACGCGAGCGGCCCGACGATCGCGCCGAGGCCGTACAGCACCCAGTACTGCGCGCCCGCGTCGACGCCCTTGCCGAGTCCGCGTGCGACGTAGTCGACGAGGAAGATCATGTGCGGGACGAGCCCGACCGCGTTGAGCCCGTATTCGACGTACAGCGCGCGCAGGCTGCCGGCCGGCAGGTTGCGCGCGTGCGCGGCATGCGCCGCGGCGGCTGCGGGCTGTGCGTCGTCGGCCGGCCAGCCGCGCCACGCGACGGCGGTCAGCAGCAGCGACACGATCGCGAGCCCGAGCCACGTGACGGTGAGCCCTTGCCGCAGCAGGATCGGCACGATCGTGCCCGATGCCGCGATGCCGAGCCCGATCCCGGTGAAGATGCCGCCGCTCGCGAAACCGCGCCGCGACGGCGGCACGTGCGTGAGGATCGCCGGCGCCGCGAGCACCATCAGCGCCCCGCCCGACAGGCCGGACGCGAACCGCCACACGAAGAACCACAGGAACGACACGGGCGCCGCGCACGCGACGAATGCGAGCGTCGCGAGCAGCATCATCGCGCGCAGCACGGCGGTCGAGCCGGCGCGGCGCGCGAGCGTGCCGGCGACCAGCGCGCCGGCCAGATAGCCGCCGAGGTTGGCCGCCCCGAGATACGCGGCGGTGGACGCCGGAAACCAGTGCGCACCGATGATCGCCGGCAAGAGCGGCGTGTACGCAAAGCGCGCCAGGCCGATGCCGATCAGGCTCGCACTGGCGCCGGACACCGTGCCGCGCCACACGTTGAACGCGGGGGCGTGCGGCCGGTCGAGAAGCGCTTGTTGCATGGAGACCTCCCATTCGCTGGGCGGATGCACGCGCATCCGCCGGTTGAAGGAAGTCTAGATTGAACCGGGTATCGGGAGAATCCATGCAGCACGGAAGCCATTCTTCCGTAACGCGATTCAATCTCCGTCGGTGATGGCCGCCAGCTGCGCGAAATGCTCGCGCAATCGCGGCGCGGCGAAATCGACGAACGTCCGCACCTTCGGCACCGACAGGCGTCCGTAAGGCGTGACCAGATGAATCGGCAGCGGCGCGTGCTCGCTGTCGCGCAGCACGATGCGCAGCGCGCCGTCCCGCACCGGCTCCGCGACGTGATACGAGAACAGCCGCGTGACGCCGTGACCGGCGAGCGCCGACGCGAGCGCGCCGCGGATCGTGTTGACGATGAAGCGCGGCGCGAACTGGACCACTTGCGGCAGCGCCGACGGCGCGGACGGCGGAAAGCTCCACGAATCGAGCCCGAAGTGCGTCATCGAGATGATCCGGTGCCGGGCGAGATCGGCCGGCGCGGTAATCGGCGGATGGTTCGCAAGGTAGTCCGGCGACGCGACGACGACACGCCGCACCGCGCCGACCGGCATCGCGACGAGCGTCGAATCGCTCAGGTGCGCGATGCGCAGCGCGACATCGATGCCCTCGTCGATCAGGCTGACGGGACGGTCGAGCAGTTGCAGGCGAATCGACACGGCCGGATGGCGGTCGATGAATTCGTCGATGAGCGCACGCAGCACGTCTTCGCCCGCGGCGACCGGTGCGGTGATCGTCAGCAGGCCGCGCGGCGCCGAGCGTTCGTCGGCGATCAGCATGTCGGCTTCCTCGAGATCCGCGAGGATGCGGCGGCACGCTGCCGCATAACGTTCACCGGCTTCGCTCAAACGGATCGTCCGGGTGGTCCGGTACAGCAGCGCGGTGCCCGTGTGTTCCTCGAGAAACGCGAGCGCGCGGCTGACGGCCGCCGGCGAGCGGCCCAGGCGGCGGCTCGCGCCCGCGAGGCTGCCCTCGTCGAGCGTGGCGACGAACACCTTCATCGCATCGATTCGGTCCATGTCGTGTGCGGGGGCGCGTGGGGTCGTGTCGTGGGCGGGAAAAGCCAGCGAGCAGTCTACCGTACGCGTTGCGCAACGCGGGGGCAGCGCGGTCGCGCCGCTTCGTGAAATACTTCGGCCACGCGTCCTTGCGGAACTTCGAGATGACCGACTTGCCTGCCGTGCCCGCGTTGCGTTGCGTCGTCATGCGTTGCGCGTCGGCGTGCGTCGTCGCGTGGCTGGTCGCCGGGCCGGCGATGGCCGGCTCGTCGGCCGTGTCGCCGCCCGGGTTGCCGGCACCCGCAATCCGCACGCCGCAACGCATCCTGTTCGTCGGCGACAGCCTCACGCACGGCCGTTACACACCCGTGCGTTCGTACGGCGCGATGCATGCCGGCCGTCAGGCCGCAGGCGCGGCCGCGGCGCGGGTGATCGACGAGAACTTCGGGCAGACCGGCGCCCGCGCGGAACGCGAGCCGGGCCCGTGGGGCGGGATTCCGGGCATCTTCGCGCGGTTTGCCGTCGAAGCCGGGCTCGACTATGACGTCCATCTCGAAGCGATGTCGGCGACGAGTCTCGCCAAACACGACCGCGTTGCATCGGACGTGATCGACCGGCCTGTCTGGGACGCGGTCGTGCTGCAGGAGTTGAGCGCGAAGCCGCTGCCGTTCGTGCTCACGCATAGCCGTGCCAGCGATCCCGCCGCCTTCTGCGCGAGCGTCGCGAAGATCGCGCGCGGCATTCGCGCTGCTGCACCGCACGCGCGCGTCTATCTGTACGAAACCTGGCCGGGCGCCGATCTCGCGAAGGCGCTGGCGGGCGAGCCGGGCAGCGCAGGCTTTCACGCGCGCTACGTCGAGCGTCTCGCCGACCTCGTCGCCGCGTATCGCGATGCATTCGAACGCGCCCGCCGCACCGATCCGTCGATCGTGGCCGTCGCGCCGGTCGGCCGCGCATGGCAGCGCGCGTGGATGGCGGGCATCGCCGATCCCGATCCGTATGCGCCGTCGGGTGCCCCGCTGCTGTGGTACGGCATGCGCGCGCACAACGACCCGCCGATCTCGCGGCTCGACTATCAGCATCCGGGCGTGACGGGCGCTTACCTCAGCGCGCTCGTGCTGTTCCAGCAGATCGCCGGCGTCGACGTGCGCACCTTGGGCGCGCGGGAGCAAGCAGCCGCGCAGCTCGGCATCGCGCCGGACCTGGCGGTGAAGCTGCAGGCGGTTGCGTCGGAGACGGTGCGGCATGAACGGGCCGACGTCGGGGGCGGGACCGGCACCGATGCCGGTGCGGCGGCGACGGATGGACGGTCCGATCCGTGCGCGTCGCCATGAGCCGGATGTGCAGACGAGCGGCGGCGCTGCACATTCGGTGCGTCGCAGCGATCGATGAACGCTGACGAATGCAAGGGCCCGCGGCGTCGCTCCGCCTTTCCCTCGCGCGGCGCCGGCGGATTGACCGAGGATACCGAACCGCGCGGTACGCGATCACCATCACCGGTCGCCGAATCCGCGCAGCGCGGCCTATCGTTTTCCCTGCCCTGACCTTCCCGCCTCGGCTCGCCTTCCGCCCGACGCCCGCCCAGCGGGCGTTTCCCGGCCTTTCTGCGCGGGAAAGGATGCTTGAAGCATCCGCAATTATCGCGTCGCGCTAATTCGCCGACCATGTTTCGGACGATCGGCGCGATCCCGCGCATCCGGCCTTTCGCGGGCCTTGCGGGCACGTGCGCCGCGTCGCGCGACCGGGCCCGTGATGCCGGCCGCGAATAGCCGCGAACGGCCGGGCATCGCGCCACGGCAAATCGATAATCAGGAGACACGATGAACAGCCAATCCCTCGACCTTGGCGGCACCGCGGGCGGCCCCGCGTCCGCCGCATCGTCCGCGGCCCGGGCCGGCGCCGATGCGACGGCCCTGCCCGCCCGCGGCATCACGCTCGGCGAATTCATGGACGACCTGCCGGTCGGTGCGCTGCACCGGTTCGTCGTCTGGGTGATCGGCATCGGGCTGTTCTTCGACATGTACGAGATCTTCCTCGTCAGCACGATCGGCTCCGCGCTGCAGCACGAATACGGGCTCAGCCGGCAAAGCGCCGATTTCAAGCTGCTGCTCGCGTCGGCATTCATCGGAATGTTCGTCGGCGCGCTGTGTCTCGGCAGCCTCGCCGACCGCATCGGCCGGCGCAAGGCGTTCCTGATGACGCTCGTCTGGTACAGCGCGTTCTCGCTGATCGGCGCGTTCTCCATGAACGCCGACATGCTCGTCGCATGCCGCTTTCTCACGGGCATCGGCGTCGGCGCGATCTACCCGGTCGCCGACAGCTTCCTGTCCGAAATCCTGCCGAAGGACAAGCGCGGACGGCTTGCCGCTTGGGCCTATACGACTTCGTACGTCGCCGTGCCGCTGGTCGGCTTCCTCGCGCTGTGGCTGAATCCGCTGCACGTCGCGGGCGTGGCCGGCTGGCGCATCATCCTCGCGATCGGCAGCCTCGGCGCCGTGTACGTGCTGCTGGTCCAGCATCGTCTGCCGGAAAGCCCGCGCTGGCTGCTCGCGCAGGGCCGCGCCGCGGATGCGCATGCCGCGGCGAAGCGCTTCGCGGACAGCGCGGGGGTGCGCGTGCCCGACCAGTTCGCGGCATCGGCCGAACCGCAGCGGCCGCTGCGCGTCGGCGAGCGCATCGCGTTGCTGCGCCGCCGGCCGTACGGCGCGCGCTACCTGATGCTCGCGGTGTTCCACCTGTTTCAGGGCTTCGGCTATTACGGCTTCGGCACGCTCGCGAGCACGGTCGTCAAGAGCCGCGGGTTCGACGTCACCGACAGCACGCTGTTCATCGCACTGTCGTTCATCGGTTATCCGATCGGCTCGCTGCTGTCGATTCCGCTGCTGAACTGGATCGAGCGCCGCACGCTCGTGATCGTGTCGATCCTCTCGATCGCCGCGTTCGGGCTGTGCTTTGCGTATTCGGGCAATACGGCGCTGATCGTCTGTTTCGGGTTCCTGACGACCTGCGCGTCGAACGTGTTCAGCAACGCGTATCACGTGTATCAGGCGGAGATCTTCCCGGCGCGCGTGCGTTCGACCGCGATCGGCAGCACCTACTCGCTGTCGCGCATCGTCAGCGGCGCGCTGCCGTTCGTGCTGCTGCCGGTGCTGGCCCAACACGGCGCGGGAGCGATGTTCGGCGTGATCTCGGTCGCGCTCGGCATCGTCGCGGTCACGCTGCGCGTGCTCGGGCCGCTGACCACGCGGCGCAGCCAGGACGACATCAACCCGGTATGACGCGGTATGCGGCACGAGGCATGCGCATGGGTGCCCCGTGCGTCGCGCCTGGCGCGCGTTGAACGCAGGTCGCGCATTCCTCGCATTCAGCGCGTTCAGCGCGCCGACATGAAATCGAACAGCTTCGCGATGTCCGTGGTCAGCACGGTGCCGGCCTTCACGCCGACCCACAGCGTGCGCGTCGCCCACGCGTCGTCGAGCGTCACGACGCCGAGCCGCGCCGCGCGCTCGCCCGTCACCGCATCGCGCGGCAGCACGCCGATCCCGAGCCCGGCCTCGATCATTCGGCTCACGCCGTCGAAATTCGATACCTGGATGCGCAGCTTCAGCGAGCGCTCGGCCGCGAACGCGGCGTCGGTCATCCGCGCGAGCAGCGAACTGCCGTCGCTCAGGCCGACGTAGTCTTCATCGAGCGTCTCCGCGAAGCGGATGCTGTCGCGCGCGGCGAAGCGATGCCCGCGCGGCACGAGCAGCACGAGCTCGTCGCGCCGGTACAGCCGGCGTTCGATGCCGGGCGCCGGCACGTTGTCCGCGAACACGCCGAGATCGGCCTTGCCGGACCCGAGCGCATCGACGATCTCGTGACTCAGCCTTTCCTCGAGACTGACCTTGATGCCCGGGTTGTCGGTCAGGAACGCGGCGAGATCGGCCGGCAGGAACTGGACGATCGCCGACGTATTGGTCCACACGTGAATGTGGCCGCGCACGCCGGCGACGTAATCGCTCATCTCGTGCGCCATCCGGTTCACCTGCTCGATCACTTTCGCCGCATGTTCGAGCAGTGCGCGGCCCGCGGGCGTCAGCTCGACGCCGCGCGCATGCCGGACGAACAGCGCGCTGCCGGTCACGCTCTCGAGTTCGGCGATCCGCTTGCTGACTGCGGACAACGTGAGCTGACCGTGTTCGGCCGCCTTGGTCAGGCTGCCGTGCTCGGCGACGAGCGCGAACACGCGCAGCGACTGCAGATCGAAATGAAGCGGGTTCACCATGACGAAGATCCTGGGGTGTGCCATGCGGCGCGTGCGAACGGCGCCCGACCGGCTTGATGCCGATCATACGCCCGGCCATGCACGCGGCGAAATCGCGCGAAACGACGCAGGACCGCGCGCTCAGCGCGGCGCGATCGCCTGCAGTGCGGCGAGCATCGCGCTGTCCGGTCGCGCGAGATCGTCGAGTACCGTGAAGTGCTGCATGCCCGGCAGCCACGCGCGCGCAACCGGCTCGCCGGCCGCCTCGCATGCGTGCGCGTATTCATCTGCATGGCGCACGAGCTCCGGCAACTCGACCGCGCCGACCGCGACGACGGTCGGCGCACCGGGGCCGACATGACGCAGCGGGCTGTAGGCGGCGATTTCCTGCGCGGTGAGTCGAAGCTTCTCGCCGAGCACGCACAGCGAGATCGGCTCGAGATCGACGAGCGGGCTGATCGCAAGCGCCGACACGACCGCCGGATGCGCGCGATACACGGCGCTCAGGTGACCGCCTGCCGAGTGGCCGCTCAGGTGGATCGGCCGGCCGCCGGTGCCGATACGATCGGGATCGGCCGCGAGATGGTCGAGCAGCGCGCCGATCTCGCCGACGATGTCGGTCATCGATGCAGCCGGTGCGAGCGTGTATTCGGCGAGCACGACATCGAACCCGCGTGCGAGCGGCCCGGCGGCCGCGTACGCGAAATCTTCCTTCGCGCAGTGCTGCCAGTAGCCGCCGTGAATGAACACGAACAGCGGCGCGCCGGGCCGGCCGCAGCGCAGCCAGTCGAAGCGCTGCGCGGGGCGCGACCCGTAACGCAGGTCGCGCTGCGCGGGCGTCGCGGCGTAAAGCGCGGCACTGCGTGCCTGGCAGGACGCGAGTACCGCGGGGAAGTCGGGAATGGCCTTCGTGTTCAGGTAAGCGGCGTCGAGCGCCGCGCGGTCCATGCCGCGATAGAGGATCGTCATTCGGAATGTGCGTGGGTCGGATTGCGGATCCGCGGGACGCGCGTCGCGCCCGCTGCGAAGGCGGCGGACGGACCGGCGCCGATGCACGCCATTATCCGCGGTGCAACGCGGCGCGCCTATCCGGAATCGGCGGGTGCGGTACGCGCCTGTCCGCTTTCGGCGGAGGATTGCTGCGTGGCGGACGCATCGCGCCGGCGCATGCGGAACCGGCAGAACGGACGCGATGCTGCGCCCACGCCGCACGACAGCTCGGCATGACCGCCGCGCGCGCCGTGCAATTCAACGCAACGCAACTCAGATCAACTCGGAGATCTCGATCAGGTTCAGGTCCGGGTCGCGCACGTACACCGACCGGATCTTCTGCGTCGCACCGGTGCGCTCGACGGGCCCTTCGACGATCGGCCATTCGACGCGGTGCAGATGCGCGATCACGTCGTCGAGCGGCACCGACGCGATGAAGCACAGGTCGAGCGCGCCGGGCACCGGCACGTGCGCCTTCGGCTCGAACTCCGCGCCGCGCACGTGCAGGTTGATCTTCTGGTTGCCGAAGCGGAACGCGAGCCGGCCCGCGCCGAAGGTTTCGAGCTGCATCTGCAGCACTTCGGTATAGAAATGCTTCGTCCGCTCCGGATCGACGCAAGTCAGCACGAGGTGGTCGAGGTGGTCAATCAGTGCCATGTGATTCGCTCCGGTTCGGTTACGAGAAAGCCCGCTGCGCCGGCATGTGGCCGGCTTCGGCGCGCGGCGGCGGATGCAGGTCCGAGCGGCGCCCGGCCTTCAGGATCTGGCTCGGCACGTCATGCCCGATCAGCGCGGGCAACCGCGCGGCCGCGGCGAGTACGCCCGCCAAGTCGACGCCCGTATCGTAGCCGTCGAGCGCGAGCATGTGCACGAGTTCCTCGGTGCACGCGTTGCCGGTCGCGCCCGGCGCGTACGGACAGCCGCCGAGGCCGCCGAGCGATGCGTCGAAGCGGTCGATGCCGGCGTCGAGCGCGGCGAGCGTGTTCGCGAGCGCCATCCCGCGTGTGTTGTGAAAGTGCAGCGTGAGCTGCAGCGCGCCGAAGCGTTCGCGCGCGCGTTCGGCCAGGTCGCGCACCTGGGACGGATACGCCATGCCGGTCGTGTCGCACAGCGTGAAGCCGTGCACGCCGAGATCCGCGAAGCGCTGCATCCACGCGAGCACGGTTTCCGCACGCACGTCGCCTTCCATCGGGCAGCCCATCGCGGTCGACAGCGACACGTTGAGCGCGACGCCGGTGCCGCGCACCGTGTCGATCACGTCGCGCAGTTGCGCGAACGACTGCTCGCGGGTCATCCGCAGGTTCGTGCGGTTGTGGCTCTCGCTCGTCGACATCACGAGGTTCACCTCGTCGACGCCGCACGACAGCGCGCGTTCCGCGCCGCGCACATTCGGCACGAGCACCGTATAGACGACGCCCGGCGCGCGCACGATGCCGTGCATCACGGCTTCCGCGTCGCGCAGCGCGGGGATCGCCTTCGGCGACGTGAACGACGTGACCTCGATCTTCGCGTAGCCGCACGCGCTCAACGCGTCGACGAGCGCGATCTTGTCGTCGGTGTCGACGAACGCCGCTTCATTCTGGAAACCGTCGCGTGTAGCGACTTCTTGAATATAAAGTCGTTGGGGATGGGGCTGGTTCATGTCGTCGTCCCGGTGGCGGGTTGGTCGCTTCAGATCACGCCGCGCGTGCGCCAGTCGTCGCGCGTCGCGGCATCGATGCCGATCGATTCGAGTACCGCGTCGGTATCGGCGCCGAGCGCGGGCGCCGGACGCTCGATGCGTCCCGGCGTCGCGCCGAGTTTCGGCACGATGCCCGGCACGAGCACGGGCGTGCCGTCGGGCAGCGCGGCGTCGACGATCATGTCGCGTGCGCGGTAATGCGGATCGGCCGCGATGTCCGCGACGTCGTAGATGCGCCCGGACGGGATGCGTGCGTCGTGCAGCGCGGCGAGCACGTCGTCGAGATCGAGCCGCGCGCTCCATTCGCCGATCGCCGCGTCGATGCGCGCGACCTGCGCGACGCGCCCGTCGTTGTGCGCGAGCGCGAGATCGTCGCCGAGATCGGGGCGCCCGATCAACGCCATCAGGCGCCGGAAGATGCTGTCGCCGTTGCCGGCGATCAGCGCGTACCTGCCGTCGCGGCAGCGGTACGCGTTGGTCGGCGCGATGCCCGGCAGGCTGCTGCCGGCCGGCTCGCGCACCGCGCCGAACGCCGAGTATTCGGGCAGCAGGCTTTCCATCATGTTGAAGACGGATTCGTACAGCGCAACGTCGACGACCTGGCCCTTGCCGCCCTGCTGTTCGCGATGGCGCAGCGCGAGCAGGATGCCGATCACGCCGTGCAGCGCCGACAGCGAATCGCCGAGCGACACGCCGACGCGCACCGGCGTGCGGCCGGGCTCGCCGGTCAGGTGGCGCAGGCCGCCCATCGCTTCGGCGATCACGCCGAAGCCGGGCCGGTCGCGATACGGGCCGGTCTGGCCGAAGCCCGATACGCGCAGCATCACGAGCCGCGGGTTGATCGCGGACAGCGTCTCCCAGTCGAGCCCCCAGCCTTCCAGCGTGCCGGGCCGGAAGTTCTCGATCAGCACGTCGGTCCCGGCGACGAGGCGGCGCACGACGTCCTGCCCTTCGGGCGTGCGCAGGTCGAGCGCGAGCGAGCGCTTGTTGCGCGACTGCGCGGCCCACCAGACCGACGTGCCGTCGTGCAGCAGCCGCCATTTGCGCAGCGGGTCGCCGACGCCGGGCGGCTCCACCTTGATCACGTCCGCGCCGAATTCGGCGAGCATCCGGCCCGCGAACGGACCGGCGATCAGTTGGCCGAGTTCCAGCACGCGGATACCGTCCAGGGGGCGCGTCATGACTGTCTCCTGAAAATCGTGTTGTCGATGACGGCGATCATGACGGCGTTTGCATCCGGCGAAAATCGATCGATGCTCAACCAGCCTTTCCTGAACGGAAAGGGGCGCGTGGCTCATTTCGCGGGCCAGCACGGCGGCTTCGTCGAGCGCCGCACACGCATCGTCCCAGCGGCGCCCGCGTGAGCCATCGCCTGCAGCAGCACGACGGGGCGCCGCCAAGCGGCCCGTGCGACGGAACAGTGAACCGGGAAGTTGTCGGGCCGGCCGTGCACAAATGGCACCGACGTTTTCCGCGCGGGAAAGCGCGCTCGCGCAATGCGCAAGCCCGATCGCATGCGCCGCTGGCAGAATCGTTGCCGTTGCGCGCCCGCCGGGCGCCCGTCAGCGAGGCCCGCCATGTTTTCCCGTTCCTCTCCCGCGCAGATCGTGTTTCTCGACCGCGCGACGCTGTCGCCGCAGACCGTGCTGAAGCCGTTTCCGTTTCCGCACGCGCTGCGGACCTTCGAACGGACGACAACGGACGAAGTGGCCGCGCGTATCGGCGACGCGGACATCGTCGTCACCAACAAGGTCCGGCTCGACGCGACGGCGCTCGACCGTGCGCCGCACCTGAAAATGATTGCGATCGCCGCGACCGGTACCGACATCGTCGATCTCGATGCGTGCGCCGCGCGCGGCATCGTCGTCAGCAACATTCGCGGGTATGCGGTGCGCACCGTACCCGAACACACGTTCGCGCTGATCTTCGCGCTGCGGCGCAGCCTCGTCGCGTATCGCGACGCGGTGCGCGCGGGGCGCTGGCTCGACAGCGGACAGTTCTGCTTCTTCGATCATCCGATCCGCGACCTGGCCGGCGCGACGCTCGGGATCGTCGGCGACGGCGTGCTCGGCCGCGCGGTGGCCGGCATCGCCCGCGCGCTCGGCATGCGCGTGCTGTTCGCCGCGCACGGCGCTGCGCGGGGCGCCGGGCACGTGCCGCTCGACACGCTGCTGCGCGACAGCGACGTGATCACGCTGCACTGCCCGCTCACGCCGGCGACCCGCGGCCTGATCGACGCGGCCGCGTTCGCGCGGATGGCGCGCCGGCCGCTGCTGATCAACACCGCGCGCGGCGGGCTCGTGGATGAAGGTGCACTCGTCGACGCGCTGCGGGCGGGGCAGATTTCGGGCGCCGGCTTCGACGTGGTCACGCAGGAGCCGCTGCCGGCCGCGCATCCGTTCCACGCGATCCTGTCGCATCCGGCGTTCATCCTGACGCCTCATGTCGCGTGGGCGAGCGACGAGGCGATGCGGGCACTGGCCGATCAGCTCGTCGACAACGTTGCCGCGTTTGCGCGCGGCGAACCGACGCAGGTGGTGTGACGCCGGTCGCTGCGGACCGAACCTGCGGGCCGCGCGAATTCGGGCCGTGCAGTCAGGGCCGTGTAAATGGGGCGCGCAGATGGACCGTGCAAATGGCCCGCGCAAATGGAGCGGCCCCGCTCGATTGCTCGAGGCGGGGCCGACGGAATGGGGGCTGCTTACGCCAGCGACTCGGCACGTTCCGGGTTCGTACATCCGCCCTGTCTTGCGGCCGGTTTCCGAATTCCTGATGGGCGCTACTTCAAGGAATTCAGGCCGCCAAATCTGTAGGGCGAGTCCGAAACTGATGAAACGGTGCCCAGGACGCCGTTCACTGCCGCGCGCCGACCGGCGCGCGAGCCTCGACGCGAGATCGATCAGTAAGCGGACATCTCGACGCAAGGATCGACCTTGGACGGCGAGCAGATGACCGAATACTTGGCGCTTTCGCGCATCAGCGCTTCGCCTTCGTGCAGCGCGATCTTGATCTCGGGGTGACGCTCGTACGCGAGGAACGCGGAGCAGAAGACCGCGGACATCACGACCAGGGAAAACACAAATTTTTCAAGGGATTGGAGACGTTCGGGCATGGTTCGACCTTTCTTCTAGGCCGTGATTATAGCTCGAATTAAGGGTTTTCCCTATATTCCGATCCGCATACCGAGGATGGGTTCGACTGAACCTCGGTCGCGTTTGCTCCCCTTTTTCGCCGCTAATCCGGGCTCAAGCGCGGGTCGAACAAGATGGGGCGCCGCCGCGGTCGCGGCGCCCGCCCGGCCGTTCGCACAGCCCGCCGGCGGTCCGTGGAGAACGGTACGGCTCCGCTCGCCGGGAGCGTCCTCTGAAGAAAGCGCGACGAAGCCGTCGCCGGCCGCGTCACTGCGGCGCGGATGCACCGCTCGCCGCGTTGCCCGGCCACGCCTTGCCGATTCTGTCGATCAGCGATTTGGCGGCGCCGGTCGCGATGGCCGCGTCGACGCCCGAGGTCTGCCACGAACCGTCGGCGGCCTTGACGAAGGTCAGGTTCGCGCGCGACGGCGCGTAATCGTGGTTGCGCCACGTGACCACGACGTCGCACGTGTAGGTCCGTTCGCCGACCTTCCTGCAGTCGCCGTCGGGTTTCGCGGAGATCACGTCGGCCGACACGGGCAGCGGCTGGCCGAACAGCGCGTTCAGACCGCCGTGGTTTTCCGCTTCGAGCGCGCGGCGCACTGCGGCATCGACGTCGCTCGATCCGGGGCCGTCGTGGAGCAGGTTGCAGGCGGCAAGCAGCGTGGCGGCACAGCCGAGCGGGAGCAGCGTGGGAAACTTCATGGAACTCCGCGAATCGGGTGAACGTCGGGCGGCATGCGGCGATGCGAGCGAACGTATCGCCGGGCCGGTACGCTGCGTAGTCTGCAACGTCCGTGCACGGTTCGCGGTATCCATTTGTAACCAATTGCACGGATGGCGCGCGCAAGCATCGGCGGACCGCCTGCATCGCTGCGCCGCCGCCGTCCTTCGCGTTGAGTCGCGTTAACGCACGCCGCCACACGTGGACGCCTACTGCCGCTCCTGCTTCACGCGACTCACGAGCTGCGTCGGGCTCACGAACTGCAGCGCGATCACGACCCACACGAGCGTGATGGCCATATAGATCATCGCCATCGCGTCGATCGACTGCGGCGCGCGCACGCCGGTCGAGAACACCGCGTAATACAGCGCGACGACGAGCGTCTGCGTGCTCGGGCCCGCGGTGAAGAAGGTCAGCTCGAACATCCCGATCGTGCGCACCAGCACGAGCAGCCCTGCCGCGAGCATGCCGGGCACCAGCAGCGGCAGCAGCACGTAGCGGAAATAGCGCCACGTGTTCGCGCCGAAGATGCGCGCGGCGGCTTCGAGGTTCGGATCGATCTGCTCGATGAACGGCGTCATCACGAGGATCACGAACGGCAGTGCCGGCACGAGGTTCGCGAGGATCACGCCCAGCAGCGTGCCCGCGAGCCCGACCTTGTACATCACGGTCGCCATCGGGATCCCGTACGTGACGGGCGGCACCATCAGCGGCAGCAGGAACACCAGCAGCGCGAAGCGCTTGCCGCGGAATTGCACGCGCGCGAGCGCATAGGCGGCCGGCACGCCGAGCGCGACCGACAGCAGCACCACCGCGCCGACTACTTCGAGCGTCACCCACAGCACGCTCGCGAGCTGGAAGTCTTCCCACGCCTTGGCATACCAGTGCAGCGTGAAGCCCTGCGGCAGCGGCGTGCCGAACCAGCGCGTCGCGACCGAGTTCACCGCGACGGTCGCGATCAGCAGCATCACGTTCAGCAGGAAGAACGCCATCAGCCCCCACACGAGCGCCTTCCATGAACGGCCGGCGAGGCTGCCGCGCAGTTTGCGCGGCTTCATCGCGTTGACGGGCTGCGTGCCGGGTGGGCTGTGCTTCGGCGGCCACGCCGGCGCGGCATGATTGTCGGTCGCCATCAGCCCTTGCCTCCCGTGACCGGACCGGTATAGAAGAAGCGGCGCGCGCCGAGCATCGACGCGACCACCAGCAGCTGCACGAAGCCCATCACGATCGCGATCGCCGACGCAAGCGAATAGTCGTAGCTCTCGAACGCGGCTTCGGCGGCCGCGATCGAGATCACCCGCGTCGGCCCGGCCGGCGCGCCGAGCAGCACGGCCGACGGGAACACCGAGAACGCCTGCACGAACGACAGGCACGCGGCCATCGTGAGCCCCGGCACGAGCAGCGGCAGGTAGATCCGCCGGAACTGCTGCCACGGGTTCGCGCCGAGCGTGGCCGCGGCGCGCGCGAGCGTCGGGTCGATGCCGCTGATGTACGACAGCATCAGCAGGAACGCGAACGGAAAGCCCGACACGATCAGCGACAGCAGCACGCCCCAGTAGTTGTGCGTGAGGCGCACCTCGTCGGTGTACAGGTGCAGCCCTTGCAGCGCCTGCGGGAACCAGCCGTTCGGGCCGAAGTACGTGAGCATCCCGTCGGCGACGAGCACCGTGCCGAGCGTGACGGGAATCACGAGCAGCGTCGTGACGAACTTCTGGTACGGCGAGTTGCGGCGCAGCGCGAACGCGACGGGCACCGCGATGCCGACGTTGATCAGCGTCGCCGGCACCGCGAGCTTCAGCGTGACGAGCACGGTCGGCCACATCGCGGTGTCGGTGAAGAACTGCACGTAGTTCGCGAGCACGCCGCCGCCGTTCGTCGGCTGGAACGACAGCACGAGGCCGTACGCGAACGGATAGATGAACAGCGCGACGATGAACGCGAGCGCGGGCGTGACGAGCCACGCCTTCGCGTCGCGCGGCGCGCCGCCGGTCGCGAGCGTGCTCATGCTGCCCCGCCCTTGCAAGTGCTGTTTCGACAGTGCCCGACAGAAGCATTCCGTTGAGCAAGAATGTGCGTCCGGCGGCGATCGGGGATGGTTTTCATGCTGGCCTCCCGGGCGCGCGCTGCCGCGCGCGCGGCGCCGCGGCCGTTCATCGCGCGTCTCCCGCATAGACGAGCGTGCGCGCCGGGCTCACGCGCAGCCGCAGCCGTTCGCCCTCCGCGAATTCGCCGGCGACGCGCGCCCAGATCGGGCCGAACGGCGTGAGCGCGCGAATGAGCGAGTCGCGGCCGCCGTATTCGACCGTTTCGACGGTCGCGTCGAAGGCGTTGTCGGCCCCTGCTTCCGCGCGCTCGATGTCGTCGGGGCGCAGCGCGACCACGACGTCCTTGCCGTCGAAGCCCGCCATCGGCACGCCGGTGATGCGCACACCCGCGGCGGCGACGTTCACGTAATCGCCGGCCATGCCTTCGAGCGTGAACGGCAGCACGTTGCGATAGCCCATGAAGCGCGCGACGTGCAGGTTGTGCGGGCGCGTGTACACGTCCTTCGGCGACGCGACCTGCTGCACGACGCCCTCCTTCATCACGACGATCCGGTCGGCCATCGACAGCGCCTCGTCCTGGTCGTGCGTCACGTAGATCGTCGCGCGTTCGAGTTGCGTGTGGATGCGGCGGATCTCGGCGCGCATCTCGATGCGCAGCTTGGTGTCGAGGTTCGACAGCGGCTCGTCCATCAGCACCAGCGGCGGCTCGATGACGATCGCGCGCGCGATCGCGACGCGCTGCTGCTGCCCGCCCGACAGCTGCCCGGGCAGCTTGCCCTCGTGGCCGACGAGTTGCACGAGTTCGAGCGCCTGCTGCGCGCGCCGCCGCGTTTCCTGCTTCGGCACGCCGCGCATCTTCAGCCCGAAGCCGACGTTCTCGAGCACCGACATGTGCGGAAACAGCGCGTAGTTCTGGAACACCATGCCGAAGCCGCGGCGCTCGGGCGGCAGCACGTCGATGCGCGTGTCGTCGAGCCAGATGCCGCCGCTCGTGAGCGGCTGCAGCCCGGCGATGCAGTTCAGCGCGGTCGACTTGCCGCAGCCCGACGGGCCGAGCAGCGCGACGAACTCGCCGCGCCGGATGTCGAGATCGAGCCCGTTCAGTGCGGCGACCTGCGCGCCCTCCGCATTGGTGAAGCTGCGGCACACGCCGTCGAGCCGCAACCGTTCGAAACTGTGCTTCATTACGCGAACTCCGTCGGCGCGGGCGCCGCGGCGCCCGCGGGTTCATCCGTCATTTCGACTTCTGCGACCCGATCTCGCGGTCCCACTTCTGGAACGCGGCGACCATCGCCTGCGCGTTGAGCGGCTGCACGTGCGGACGCTCCGCGAGCAGCTTCGCGTACTCGGGGCGGCCGAACTTCCTGATCACTTCCTGGCTGTGCTCGGGCGCCATCTCGAGCGTCACGCCCTTCACCGCCGGGCCCGGATAGAAGTAGCCGTCGTCGTAGGTCATCGCCTGCTGCGCCGGTTCGAGCAGGAAGTTCATCAGCTTGAACAGCACGTCGAGCTTGTCCTTCGCCACGCCTTTCGGAATCACCATGTAGTGCGCGTCGTTGACCCACGTCATGTTGTCGAACGCCTGGATCCGGAAGTCGGCCGGCACGATGCCGAGCGCGCGCGGGTTGAGGTCCCAGCCGGTGACGGTCACGGTCATGTCGCGCGTGCCTTCGCCGAGCTCCTTCATCACGGCCGACGTGCCGCCCGGGTAGTACGGCACGCAGTCGTTGAGCTGCTTCAGGAACGCCCAGGTCTTGTCCCAGCCGTTGATCGGATCCTGCGGGTTCTTGTCGCCCAGCACGTACGGCAGCCCCATCAGGAACGTGCGGCCGGGGCCCGAGTTCGCCGGGCGCGCGTAGATCAGCTTGTTCGGATGCGCCTTGCACCACGCGAGCAGCTGTTCGGGCGTCTTCGGCGGGTCGGCGACCTTCGCCGGGTTGTATTCGAGCAGCGGGCCGGCCGGCATGTAGGTCACTTCGAGGCCGAAGCCCTGCGCGACATCCTGCATCTTGCGCGGGCCGGGCGCGTACCGGTCGAGCACGCCGGGAAACGCGCCCGCGTTGTCGGGCAGCAGCTTCAGCCACAGGTTCTGCTCGATGCCGGCGGCCAGCGCGTCGGTGCCGGTCAGCACGAGATCGATGTCGGCGCGCCCCGCCGCTTGCATCGCCTTGATCTTGCCCGGCAGCTGCGGCGCGGGCGCGTTCGTGAACGTGACGTTCGCGACGAGATTCGGGTTCTTCTCCTTGAACGCCTCGATGGCCTTCTGCGTGAGCTGCAGGTTGCCCGCGACGTCGACGACGTTCAGCGATACGGGTGCGGCAACGGCTGCCGCGGCCGACAGCGTGAAACCCAGCGCGAGTGCGATCCGGCGGACACGGCGAGCGATCGGGGTGGCGTTCATGTCTCCTCACTTCGGTCGGTGGATGGGACCTTTCTTTTCAGGAAATCATGACGGTGTTATACGATGTCGGTCAACAAAAAACCGACTGGCGCGGGGCGGGAATTTCCCTAACAGAAACCTTCCGGTAGTCGACGATTTGATGATTTCGCGGCGCGCCGGGGCAGCAGAGGTTCGACGTGTTAGGACGTCGTATATCAAATTAGCGCTGATTGAAGCTCCGCGCGATCGGACGCCTGGGCAGCAATCGAGTCAGTGCGTGGTGTCGAGTGATCAAGAACGACTGAAAAGCCGACGACGCGACGTCGTCAGCGGGACAGAGACAATTCCCAGACTGCGCTGAAGTAATCGGCCAGTTCTTCGCTGCTGACATTGCCGTCCGCCACATCGACCATGAGGTCCTCGAGATCGGCGAGGCGAGGAATCGTGATCCCCTGCCGTTCCATATAGGTCAATGCACAGGTGAGACCGGTGCGCTTGTTGGCATCGTTGAAGACATGCCCGCGCGCGATGGCAACCGCATAGGTCGCGGCAATCCCGAACACGTCATCGAGGCCGGCGTAATGGGCGTGATTGTCGACGCGATGCAGGGCGGCCTCGACACCGCCCCGGCCGGCATGAGCAAATCCGCCCAAGCCGCCAAGGTCCCGGATTATCTCGTCATGAATCGTGATGACGTAATCAAGGTCCAGCAAATCAACGATCCTTCAACGCGATCAGCACGTCTCGGTGTTCGGAAATGACTTTTCGGGCAGCGCGAAGCACGTCACCTTTCTCGGTTTCCGTTGAAGCCTTGACTTCCGTCGTGGGCCGGATGATCGTGCGGGGTTTCAGTTCAACCCCATACAGCGTCTTTCTTTTGGGGGCCATGACAGTTTTCCACCATAAAAGCATGAATAATCAGCCGCTTGCCTGCGCTCGAACCGAGCGGCCGCGTTGGCGACAATCATAGCACCCGAAGTGGCGCCGAAGCGCCCGGACGATGGCGGCGACGTCAGCCCGACAAGCTGTAACGGCTTTTGCCGAGTGCCGCGACTTCCCCGATCAGCCGCTCCGCATCCCGCCACTCGCCAAACCCGGACGCCGGATTCAGATGCCCGACTTCGCCGAGATCGACGAGCTTGCTGCCCCACCCGGCCGCCAGCACTTCGACGCGTTCGAAGCGCGCGAGCGGATCGTTGCGGCTCGCGGCCACGACGCTCGGAAACGGCAGCCGCCCGGTCGGTACCGGCGTCCAGCCGTTCGCGGCAATCGCGTCGGGCGCCGGATAACCGGCGGGCATCGGCGTGTCGAGATCGGCCGGTGCCGCGAGCAGCGCGCCGTGGATCTTGCGCGTGGCCTGCCGTGCCCAGTGCACCGTGATCATCACGCCCGCGCTGTGCGCGACCAGAATCACGGGGCCGTCGATCGCGGCGAGCGCCGCATCGAGTGCCGCGACGCGCGCGGCGCGGCTCAGCTTGTCGGCTTCGAGCGGTGCGACGGACCGTGCGTTCGGCAGGCGTCGTTGCAGATGCGTCTGCCAGTGGTCTTCGACGTGATCGCGCAAGCCGGGCACGATCAGGATGGTGGGCGCGGTCGCCAGGGTCATGCAGCCTCCGGGAGGGTTCGGTTCAGGAAAGGTGGGACGCGCGCCGTTCGCGTTCGACGCGCGCGAGATCGGCCGCGTAGCTCGCGCGTCCGATCGCGAACAGCACGGCGGCCGCGAGCGGCACGACGGGAATCCATTGCAGTGCGCCGACGAGGCCGGCGCGATCGGCGACCCACCCCGTCAGCAGCGGGCCCGGCGCCATGCCGAGCAGGTTGTTGGCGAGCGTGAGCGTCGCGAACGCCGATGCATGGATCGCGGCGGGCGTCAGGTTCGCGACCATCGCGCCCGATGCGCCGGACGCGCCCGCACCGACCAGCATGCCCGCGCAGATCAGCGCGAGTTGCAGCGGCCCGGGCGGCAGCCGGAACGCCGCCGCGAGGCACACGCCCGTCAGCACGCAATACGCGATCGCGGTCAACCACTTGCGCTTGCCGTCGGTTTTGCCGACACGGTCGGTGACGATCCCGCAGCCGACCATCCCGACGCCCGACAGCAGCACGAAGCCGGCCGCGAGCACCGCGGCGCGGTCCGGCGCCATCGCGTAATAACGGTTCAGGTAGCTCGGCAGCCACGCGAACAGCGCGCCGGGCACGAACAGGTGCAGCCCGCTGCCGACATACGCGCAGATCACCGAACGCGATGCGAACAGCCCCGACATCAGCGCGCGCACGCTGCCGCGCAGGTCGCGCGGCGTATCGGCATGGGGCCGGCACGGTTCGACGCGGCAGGCCGCGAGCCGCCGTTCGGTGACCACGCCGCGGTACGCGACGAGCAGCACGATGCCGAGCGCGGCCATCACGCCGAACGACCAGCGCCAGCCGAGATGCGCGCCGACGAGGCCGCCGAGCGCCATCCCGAACACCGAGCCGAACGCGCCGCCGGCCATGAACGCGCCGGTCAACGTCGCGCGCAGGCGCGCCGGAAAGATGCTGAGGATCAGTGCGACGCCGACGCTGCCGTACGCGGCTTCGCCGAGCCCGACGAGGCCGCGCGCAACCAGCATTTCCGCGTAGTTGGTCGACAGCGCGCAACCCAGTGTCGCAATGCTCCACAACGCGGCCATCAGGACGATGCTGCGCACGCGGCCGAAGCGGTCGGCGAGCACCGACAGCGGAAACGTCAGCAGGCCGACCAGCAGCGCGACGACGCCGGACAGCGAGCCGAGCTGCGTGTCCGATAGTCCCCACGCGTGCTTGAGGAGCGGAAACACGGCATTGAGCACCTGCCGCGACATGTAGTCCGACAGCAGCAGGCCGACGGTCAGCCCGAACACGAGCCAGGCATAGGCCGGCGCGCGCCGCCCGGTGGCCGCCACGTCCTGCAGCGACGGCTCGACGTGATGAATCAGCATGCGTGTCTCCTCCGGCACCGGTGCGGCAACGCGCCGGCGCGGCTTGCGCGGCCCCACTCCGTTCGTCGGAGCTTGCCTCGCGCACCGCGCGAGGGTGGGTGCCGCGCCACATCGATCGGCGGGCGGCGCTCGCGGGCCGCCCGGTTGCACGGTCGCCCGGTGCGTCAGGCCGCGCGCAGCGGCACGCTCAGCTGGCCCGGCCGGCGGTTCGGCGCCATCCCGAGCTGCGCGAGCGTCTCGTCGACGCCGTCGTACTGCACGCCGATCCGGTAGATCGCCTTGGCTTCCTTGCCGGTGGCGATCTCGCGCCCGAGTTCGCGCGCGATCCGCGCGCACTGCTCGACCTGCTGCACCGACGTCATCCGGTTGCCCTTCTGGTCGATGATCGTGTCCTCGATCCCGCAGCGCGGATGCAGGCCCAGCGCCATCGCGACCGTGTTGATCGGCAGCACGTTCTTCATCAGCGATTCGAGCGTGATGCACGCGCCGTCCGGGCAGCGCCGCACGAATTCCATGAAGTTGTACGGATTGGGGCCGTCGAAGCCGCCGCCGATGCCGACCCACGTGACGTTCAGCGGCCCGCGATAGACGCCGCGGCGGATGATCCGCTCGAGCGTTTCCAGCGCGTGCATGCCGGTGAGCTGGAAATGCGGCTGGATGCCGGCCGCCTGCAGCCGGCGCAGGTGCTCGTCGACCCAGCCGGGGCCGGCCGGCACGGTCATCTCGCGGTACGCGTCCCACAGCGCGGCTTCGTTCAGCGACGTGCCGGCGATGTCCTTGCGGTTCATCAGCTCGGTGATGTTCATCTGCACGGTGTTGATCGCGACCGTCACCTGGTCGGGCTTCGGCGTCAGCTCGGCGAGCATGTGGCGCGTGTCGTCGGACAGCCATTTCGCCTCGGCGCCGTCGCCTTCCGGCGCGAACGAGATCGAGCCGCCGACCTGCAGGATCATGTCGGGCACCGCCTCGCGCAGCCGGCCGAGCAGCTCGTTGAATTTCGACAGTCGTTTGCTGCCCTTGCCGTCGAGCTCGCGCACGTGCAGGTGCAGCACCGTCGCGCCCGCGTTGTAGCAGTCGACGGCCTTCTGCACGTGCTCGTCCATCGTCACCGGAATGTCTTCCGGAAAGTCGGCGGGCATCCATTCGGGGCCGTACGGCGCGACCGTGATGACTACCTTGTCCTGGTTTTCCGGGTGCAGCGAATCGTCGAGAAATTGCATGTCGTCCTCCAGTGGGAATCGTTTTAGTGCAGGCGTACGGGCGTGCGTATCCCGCCGCGCCGGGCGGCTGGCCCGGCGCGTCGTGTACAGGGTTGCGAGTCGGTTAAGGTGCGGGCGCGTTCAGAACGGCACGTCGCCGACGATGCCCGCGCGCTCCATCCTGCGCACGCACGGCGGGTAGTCCATCACCGCGTAATGCTGGGTGCTGCGGTTGTCCCAGATCGCGACGCTGTTCTTCTTCCAGCGCCAGCGCACCTGGTATTCGGGGATGTAAGCCTGGCTGATCAGGTATTGCAGCAGCTGGCCGGCGCCCGGATTCGCGTCCTGCCCGACGCGCACGCGCCCGGGCGTATGGAAGTTCGTGAAGTGCGTCGTGAACGCGTTCACGTACAGCACCTTCTCGCCGGTTTCGGGATGCGTGCGCACGACCGGATGCTCGGCGTCCGGATACTGCGCTTTCAGCGCGAGGCGCTTGTCGACCGGCATCGCCGCGCCGAAGCTCGCCTCGATGCTGTGACGCGCGCGCAAGTCTTCGATCTGCTGCTTCACGTGTTCCGGCAGGTGCGCGTACGCGAGCACCATGTTCGCCCACATCGTGTCGCCGCCAACCGGCGGACCCTCGATGCAGCGCAGCACACAGCCCAGCGGCGGCGCCACGCGCCAGCTCGCATCGCTGTGCCACGCATTCTCGTAGCGGTCGTTCGGCTGGTCGGGCGACTTGTAGATCCGCACGAGCCCCGGGTGCTCGGGATCGCTGCCGGCGACCGGATGATCCTCGAGCTCGCCGAAGCGGCGCGCGAACGCGACGTGCTCGGCGCGCGTGATGTCCTGGTCGCGCAGGAACAGCACGCGATGGCGCAGCAGCTGCGTGCGGATTTCGGCGAACAGGCCGTCGTCGTGCACCGCGTCGGCGAGGCTCACGTCCAGCAGCTCCGCGCCGATCGCACAGGTCAGGGGTTCGACTCGCATGCGCGTCTCCTCAGACGATGAATACCGACGAGCCGGTCGTCTTGCGCGACTCGAGATCGCGGTGCGCCTGCGCCGCGTCCTGCAGCGCGTAACGCTGGTTGATCTCGATCCGGATGCGGCCGGCCGCGACGTGCGCGAACAACTCGCCGGCCAGGTCGTTCTTCTCGGCCGGATCGGCGATGTAGTCGGCCAGCGCCGGGCGCGTCAGGTACAGCGAACCCTTCATCGCGAGGCGCTGCGGGTCGAACGGCGGGATCGGGCCCGACGCGGTGCCGACGCAGACCATCAGCCCGCGCCGCTTCAGCGAATCGAGCGAGCCCTCGAAGGTGTCCTTGCCGACGCTGTCGAACACGACGTCGACGCCGGCGCCGCCGGTCAGTTCGCGCACGCGCTTCGCGACGTCCTCGCGGCTGTAGTCGATCGTATGGTCACAGCCATGCGCGCGGGCGATCGCGGCCTTGTGCTCGCTCGACACGGTGCCGATCACCGTGAGCCCGAGCAGCTTCGCCCATTGCGACACGATCAGCCCGACGCCGCCCGCGGCCGCGTGCAGCAGGATCGTGTCGCCCGGCGCGAACGCGTGGATGCGGCGCAACAGGTACGCCGACGTCAGGCCGCGCATCGTCATCGCCGCGGCCGTTTCGCAGGCGATCCCGGCCGGCAGCTTCACGAGCGGCGCGGCGGCGATCAGCCGTTCGGTGCTGTACGCGCCGAGCGTGTTCAGGAAGCCGGTGTAGGTCACCCGGTCGCCGGCGGCGACGTTCGTCACGCCGGGGCCGACGGCCTCGACCACGCCGGCGGCCTCGACGCCGATGCCGGCCGGCAGCGGCACCGGATACAGGCCGCTGCGGAAATACGTGTCGGCGAAGTTCAGGCCGACGGCCTCGTGCCGCAGGCGGACCTGCCCCGCGCCCGGGTCGCCGACTTCGACCGCTTCCCAGCGCAGCACGTCGGGGCCGCCGGTTTCGTGGAATCGCACTGCATGTGCCATCTGGTTCTCCGTAGGATTTCAGTCGGATGCGCGTCACGCATCGTCGGGTTCGTCCGCGCCCGGCGTCGTCGCGGCTGAGCCGCTCGCCGGAGGCGCGTCCAGTTCGGTCCAGTCGGCGTCGCTCAAATAGCGCCGCGCGGCCGGGAAAATCACGCCTTCCATGCGCCCCATCTGCTCGAACGCGCCGCGCGCATAGACGGCGAGCGCGGCGTCGAACGCGGCCGACGGCAAGCCGTCGGCGGCGAGCCGCGCCAGCGCGTCGAGCGCGTGCGCATCGCGGCGCCGCTGGCGGTCGAGCTCGTCGAGTTCGGCCGCGGTGCTCTCCGCCCGTCTGCGCAATGCCGCGCACAGGCGTGCTTCGGCGGACGGCCCGGAACGCGCGTCCTGCAGCGCCGCGAGCGACGCCAACGCGGCGTGCACCGCCAGCGTGCGGGCCGCGTCGGCGGCCGGCCGCGTTGCCGAGTCCGGGTCTTCGCTCGCGAGCGTCGGCGCCTGCAACTGCGTCAGCGCCTGCAACTGCGCGCCGAGCGCGCGATGCGCGGCGAGACAGCGGGCCATCACGCGCGCCTCTGCCGGCGCACGCCGCGCCGGGCACACGAGCACCGGCACGCCGCTCGTCGCGAGCAGCAACCGCCGTTGCGCGGCCGCGCCGGCACCGGCATCGTGCGGCAGCGCCGCGACGCCGATCAGGTCGCAGCCGAGTTCGCCGGCGAGCGTGGCGGGCGACGTGCCGCCGGCCCCCGGATCGCCGGCCGCCGCGATCGCATGGGACAGGCCCTGGGCCCGTGCGGCGGCTTCCACTTTCGCACCGTGTTCCGGCATCCGCGCTCCGGATAAACGCGAGTCGGAGCCAGGCGATTGCGGCGCCGCGCCGGACAGCACGAACGTGACCCGCGCGCCGACCGCACGCGCCAGTTCGAGCGCATGGCCGATCGCGTCGATGCCGCCGGGCACGCCGTCGACCGTCACGAGCAGATGGCGATACATCGTGCCGCTCCGTTTATCCGGCGCTCGGCGCGCTGCGGCGCGCGCCGGTCGATACGATGTTCATGGCCCCTCCCCGTTGCATTCGTCAATCGCGTTCGTCACGCCTCGGAACCCATGCTATCGGCCGGGCGGCGGCGCGGCCCCACTCGCCGCGGGGGGGATTGACGCGCGAACGCGGTTCGGCCGATCCTTCCCCCCACGCCCACCCCGGACGCCGGCCTGCACGGCAGCGCCGGATTCCGACTGCTGCCCCGATGGCCCACCCACCCGATCGCGCCGACGCGCCCCCCACCGAACTCGTGCTGAAGACAACCGCGCCGCGCGTGCCGGCGCAGTTGCTCGCGCGCGCGCGGCTGAGCCTCGCCGCGGCGGCGTTCGACGCCCGGCCCGTCACGCTCGTGCAGGCGCCGGCCGGCTACGGCAAGACCTCGCTGCTCGCGCAATGGCGGCGCGAATCGCTCGCGCTCGGCCGCGCGGTCGTGTGGCTGTCCGCCGACGAGCGCGACGACGCGCCGCGCCTGCTGCAGGGGCTCGTGCAGGCGGTGCGCACCGGTTGCGCGCGGCCCGCGTTCGGGCGCCTGATTCCGGACGGCGCGGCCCGCGCGCTGGAGGGGCTGACCGCGTGGCTGGCCGAGGTCGCGCAACTGTCGATCGACGCGCTGCTGATCGTCGACGATGCGGAGCGGCTGCCCGCCGCCGGCCTCGACGCGCTGACCTACGTGCTGCACAACGCGCCGCAGAACCTGCGGGTGGTCGTCGCGGCCCGGCGCGGGCTCGATCACGCGGCCGGCGACCTGCTCGCCGGCGGGCAATGCACGCTCGCGGGCCCCGACTGGCTGCGCTTCACGCTCGACGAGACGATCGCGCTGGTCGGCGCGCGCTTTGCGCAGCGGGTCGACGCCGACGCGTGCGCGCGGCTGTTCGAGCGCGTCGACGGCTGGCCGCTCGGGCTGCAGCTCGCGATGGCCGCGATGGCGCGCTCGGCTGATCCGCGCCAGGCCGTCGATGCGCTCGCCGCGCGCATGGACGGCACGCGCGACCGGCTCGTCGAACTGCTGCTCGCGAATTTGTCGGCCGACGACACCGCGTTCCTGACACGCACGAGCGTTGCCGACCGCCTGCATCCGTCGCTGTGCGCCGCGCTGCTCGACGACGCGGCGGCCCCCGATCGGCTCGCACGGCTTGCGCGCGACACGCCGCTGTTCATCGCGTCCGACGCTTCCGACTGGTGCCGGCTGCATCCGCTCGTGCGCGATACGCTGCGCGACCGTCTGACGACGAGCGCCGAAGCGGACCGCAGCGCGCTGCACGCACGCGCGGCCGCGTGGCTCGACGCGCACGGGATGACGGAGGAAGCGGCGCGCCACGCGTATGCGGCCGGCCAGTTCGAGACGGCATACGCGCTCGCGCAGCGCTGCCTCGAGGACGCGATCAAGCAGGGCCGCATCAACGACGTGCTCGACTGGCTCGCGCTGCTGCCCGATGCGGAACTCGACAAGCGTCCGACGCTGCGGATCGCGGTCGCGTGGGCGCTGGCGCTCGGCGAGCGCCATGTCGAGGCGCGGCGCCAGATCGCCGGCATCCTGGCCGACCCCGGCACGCCGGCCGCGATGCGCTACGAATGCGCGCTGATCCTCAGTGCAGCGGCCTACTACGCGGACGAAATCGACCATTTCGTCGAGCTGTTCGAACCGTGGGCCGACTTCACGCCGCCCGCGGCGACGTGGCTCGCGCAGATGCATGCGAACCGCCTGTCGGCGCGCGCGATCATCGTCGGCGAACCGGCGCAGGCGCGCCGCTTCCAGCAGGCCGCGCCGCGCGGCGCGACGGCGGCCGGGTTCGGCTACGTCGCGCGCTGGGGCGAGCTGATCACCGGCCTGAGCTACCTGCGCGAAGGCCAGATCCGGCTCGCGGACGACGCGTTGTCGCCGGCGCTCGCGCGCGCGGAAGCGGACCTCGGCCGTCGCCATCCGCTGACCTGCATGCTTGCGGCGATGTGCGCGGCGATCGCCTGCGAAGCCGATCGCGTCGACCAGGCCGCCGCGCTGCTCGCGAACCGGCTCGACGTGCTCGAGCACGCGGGCACGCCCGACACCGTGCTGCTCGGCTACCGCACGGCCGCGCGCATCGCGCTGCTGCGCGGCGTCGAGCATCGCGCGATCGACCTGCTCGAGGCGCTCGACGCGATGGGCGTCGCGCGCCGGCTGCCGCGCCTGTCGGTCGCGAGCCTCGCCGAGCAGGTGCGCATTCACGCGGCGCGCTATCGCGAGGCGACCTGCCATGCGCTGGTCGAGCGGATCGATGCGATCGCCGCGGCCGAGTTTCCGTCGCACGGGCCGCTGTGGCGGCGCCCCGTCGTGCTGCTGCAGGCGATGGCGCACGCGGGCGCCGCGCTTGCCGCGCGCCGCTGGGACGATGCGTGCGCGGCGCTCGACGAAGCCGCCGTGCTGGCCCGCGAAATGAGCATGGGACGCGAGCGCATCGAGATCATGGCGCTCAGCGCGTTCGCGCTCGAACAGTCCGGACACGGCGGCCGCGCGCTGCTTGACGAGGCGATGAACCTCGCGGACATGTTCGGCCTCACGCGCACGCTCGCCGACGCGCATCCGGCCGTCGCCGACTGGGCGCGCCGCATCGGCGACGAGACGGCCGCGGGCGACGGACCCGCCCGGCCCGCGCAGCCGCAGCCGCGCATCGTGCCGCCCGCGCCGCGCAGCACGGCCAGCCCGCGCGCGGTGCCGAGCGTCGTGCTGACGCCCAAGGAGCGCGCGATCCTCGAGCTGCTCGCGCGCAACCTGTCGAACAAGGAGATCGCGGTGGCGCTCGCCGTCGGCGAGGAAACCGTGAAGTGGCACCTGAAGAACCTGTTCGGCAAGCTCGACGCCAGCTCGCGCAAGCATGCGGTGCGCCGCGCGCTGGTGCTCGGGTTGCTCGAAAGCGCGCCTTGACGCGCGCGTTGCCCGCCTGCGCACGTCCGAAGCGACCTTAACTGGCCTTGATCCGCCTTGATCGGCCTTGCCCGGCCGTTGATGACAACCGCGTTGCCCGGGTTCCCCGCCGATTCTCCACAACCCTGCCCCCCGCGCATGGGGGGGAGCGGCCGCGCGCCGTTGCGTAGTCTTTCCGCACGGCTCGCACCGGCGTCGCACCCGGCGCCCTCCCGCCTGCCTCGATGCTTCCCCCGCTGCACCCGTCCGGGCTCGATCCCGGGCGGTCCATTACGATCCTGGAGACTTCGATGAAGACGAAACTGGCCGCGCTCGCGGCGCTTGCCGGCAGTGCGGCGCTCGCGCACGCGCAATCCTCCGTCACGCTGTACGGGGTGGTCGACACGGGCCTGCTGTACCAGAGCACGTCGGCCGCGTCGTTCGGCCCGAACGCGCCGAACACCGGCAAGGTGTTCCGCATGAAGGACGGCGGCATCTATTCGAGCTTCTGGGGCATCAAGGGCAGCGAGGACATCGGCGGCGGCTACAAGGTCAACTTCAAGCTGCAGGGCTCGTTCGACAGCGGCACCGGCAGGATGCAGCTGAGCGACACGCCGGGCGCCGTCGCGATCTTCAACCAGGTTGCGTCGCTCGGCGTGTCCGGGCCGTTCGGCACCTTCACGGCCGGCCGGCAGATCGTGCCGATGATCTACGCGATGGCCGACACCGACGTGCGCAACGCGCAGTTCTTCGGCAGCGTGCTGACCGCGTGGCTCGGCCTGAACACCGCGGCCGGCTGGCCGGGCACGAGCACCAACGGCGCGATCGGCGCGCTGTACGACAGCAATGCGCTCGTCTATCAGTCGCCGACCTTCGCGGGCGCGTCGATCGCGCTCGAATACGCGCCCGGCGGCGTCGCCGGGCAGTTCCAGGGCGGCACGCGCGAATCGGTCGTGCTGCGGTATTCGAACTACGGGCTCAACGCGTCGGCCGTCTACTACAACGGCCACGACACGAATCCGGCGGCGGGTGTCGCGCCGACCGGCGTCGACAACAACCGCTTCATCTATGTCGGCGCGAAATACACGATCCGCGATTTCTCGGTGTCGGCGTCGTACGGCAACGGCAGGAATCCGTCGCATGCGGACAAGGTGAACCTCGACATGCTGTCGGCCGGCGTCGGCTATCGCTTCACGCCCGCGTTGCAGGTGACGTCGGCGGTGTATTACCTGAAGGACCGCAACCGTTCGGAAAACCGCTCGACGGCCGTCGTGCTCACGGCCGACTACAGCCTGTCGAAGCGGTCGATGGTCTATGCGCAGGTCGGCCACGTGAACAACCGCGGCACGATGAACCAGATGCTCGTGTACGGGCAGCCGGTCGCGCCCGGGGTCGGCACGACCGCGGCGATGGTCGGGCTGCGGCACAACTTCTGACGATGCAGCAGTGCGGTGTGGCACGGGTGCCGCAGCGCGCAGGGCCTGGCGCGATGTCCGCAGGCACCCGTTCGCGACACGTCGATGCGTCGTCTGTTGAGGCGGCTGACCGAAACAGGCAGGCGCGCTGCGCGCGGCGGCGCACGGACACGACGCGCGGCCGCCGTCTGCAGCGATCGCGGGGATCGGCTACAGTGGGCGTCTTCGGCGCGCCCCGCCCGCCGGTCGATGCGTTCGTCCCGTTCCTGCCGCCGTGTCAGCGGCTGCCGGCGACGCGCGGCAGGCCGGCGGGGCGCGGATCCTCAACGTTGACGAACGAACCTCCATGCCCGATCTGTCCGCCTTCCCGATCACGAAAAAATGGCCGGCCCAGCATCCCGACCGTCTCCAGCTGTACTCGCTGCCGACGCCGAACGGCGTCAAGGTGTCGATCATGCTCGAGGAAACCGGCCTGCCGTACGAGCCGCACCTCGTGCGCTTCGACACGAACGACCAGCTGTCGCCCGAATTCCTGTCGCTGAACCCGAACAACAAGATCCCGGCGATCATCGATCCGAACGGCCCCGACGGTCGGCCGCTGGCGCTGTTCGAATCCGGCGCGATCCTGATCTATCTCGCGGACAAGACGGGCCAGCTGATCCCGAAGGATCCGGCGGGCCGCTACGAGACGATCCAGTGGGTGATGTTCCAGATGGGCGGCATCGGCCCGATGTTCGGGCAGGTCGGCTTCTTCCACAAGTTCGCGGGCCGCGACTACGAGGACAAGCGTCCGCGCGACCGCTACGTCGCCGAATCGAAGCGCCTGCTCGGCGTGCTCGACGCGCATCTCGCGAACCGCAAGTGGGTGATGGGCGATACGTACACGATCGCCGACATCGCGATCTTCCCGTGGGTGCGCAACCTCGTCGGCTTCTATGAAGCGGGCGACCTGGTCGGCTTCGGCGAATTCAAGCATGTCGCGCGGGCGCTCGACGCGTTCGTCGCGCGTCCGGCCGTCGCTCGCGGGCTCAACATCCCGGCACGCGGCTGAGCCCCGCGGCGGGCGCACCCGGTGCGGCCCGCCGTTTGTCCGGCCCGCCGCGGCGCGCGGCGGGCGGTTCACGCGCTGCCTTCCTTTTGCGCGTTTCCTGTCGGCGTTTCCATTTCCCGCTCGTCGCGTTCGTTCGACGTGACGATGCAGCGGCGCTACCTATCGGCCGACGCCGACGCCGACGCTTCTCCTCCCAATCCCGCCAGCAGCTTTTCGAGCAACGCCGCAAGTTGCGCCTGCTCCGCCTCCGACAGCGCGGCCAGCATCGCACGCTGATTGTCGACGTGCGCGACCACCGCATCGTCGATCAGCGCGCGGCCGGCGTCGGTCAGCGCGACGAGCGTGCCGCGGCCGTCGGCCGGGTTCGGCCGGCGCTCGACCCAGCCGGCCTTCTGCAGCCGGTCGATGCGCGCGGTCATCCCGCCGGACGACATCATCAGCGCGTCGTACAGCGCGGTCGGTGTCAGCGCGAACGGCGCGCCGCTGCGCCGCAGCGTCGCCAGCACGTCGAACTCGCCCGGCTGCATCCCGTAGCGCGCGAACAGCGGATTGAGACCGTCGCGCGCGATCACGAGCGCGGCTTCCTGCAGCCGTCCCATCACGAGCATCGACGATGCATCCAGATCCGGACGCTCGACGCGCCATTGCGCGAGCGCATGCGCGGCTCGATCCATTAACCCTCCTCGGCTCACCAGTTATCTTGACGTCGAGATAAATACGCATTTATCTTGATGTCGAGATACTTTACATGAAAATGCACGGCACGCAGGACGAAGGTGTCGTGCACCGATATCGAGGGCCACTCCATCATGAATCGCTTCATTTCCCCCGGCTGGCGGCTGGCCGCCGTCGTACTGGTCGGGTTGAACCTGCGGCCCGCGCTGGCCGCGATCGGTCCGCTGCTCGACATGATCCAGCGTGCGACCGGCATCGGCGACGGCGCGGCGAGCCTGCTGACCACGATCCCGATCCTGCTGATGGGCCTGGGCGCGCTCGGCGCGCGGCGGCTGCAGCGCGTGACGGGGATCGCCGGCGGCGTGTGGCTCGGCGTCGTGCTGATCGGGCTCGCGTGCGCGTCGCGCTTCGGCGCGCAGCACGCGTGGCTGCTGCTCGCGAGCGCAGGTTGCGCGGGCATCGGGATCGCGATGGTGCAGGCGCTGCTGCCGGGGTTCGTGAAGGCGCATTTCGCGACGCGCATCGGCGGCGCGATGGGCGTCTATTCGACGTCGATCATGGGCGGCGCGGTGCTCGCGAGCGTCGTCGCGCCGTTCGCCGCGGCCCGCTGGGGCTGGCTGGTCGCGCTCGCGGGCTGGGCGCTGCCGGCCGCGGTCGCGGCGCTCGCGTGGCCGCTGGCCAGTCGTGGCGGCGACGCACCGGCGTCCGGGCCGACGGCCGCGCCGCCGATGCAGGCGCGGCCGGCGCGCTCGCCGCGGGCCTGGCGGCTCGCGATGTTCTTCGGGATCGCGACGGGTGCCTACACCCTCGTGCTCGCATGGCTGCCGCCGTACTACATGCGGCTTGGCTGGTCGCCGACGGCGGCCGGCAGCCTGCTCGGCGGCGTGACGCTCGCGGAAGTCGTCGCGGGGCTGGCGATCTCGGCGACGATCGACCGCCTGCCCGATCGCCGGCCCGCGCTGCACGCGGCGATCGCGTCGCTGTTCGTCGGATTGCTGGTGATGCTGGCCGCGCCGGACACGCTCGCGATGCCGGCCGCGCTGCTGCTTGGCGCGGGCATCGGCGCGCTGTTTCCGCTGTCGCTGATCGTCACGGTCGATCATGCGGCGACGCCGGCTGATGCGGCATCGCTGACGGGGTTCGTGCAGGGCGTCGGCTATCTGGTCGCCGGGTTGTTTCCGTTCGCGGCCGGCATCGTGCGCCAGCATCTCGCGGATCTGACGCCGGCATGGATCGCGATGGCATGCCTGTGCGTCGTGCTGTTCGCACTGGCGGCCGGCTTCGCGCCGCAGTTTGCGCGGCGTGTCGCGCGTGCGTAGCGCCGGTCAGACGCGGCGCGTGAAGGCGTCGCCCCGGTTCGTGGCCGGCATCACCCCCCGCTTGCGTACAGCGTCGAATCCGCGAACCCTTCCGCATCGAGCACGCGCCCGATCAGGATCAGCGCGGTGCGTTCGATCTGCGTGCCCTGCACCTTGCCGACGATGTCGGCCAGCGTGCCGGTCACGCGTTCCTCGTCGGGCCAGCTCGCGCGGTAGATCACCGCGACCGGGCACGCGGGCCCGTAATGCGGCAGCACTTCGTCGACGATCCGCGCGAGATGCCGCACGCCGAGGTGAATCGCGAGCGTCGCGCGATGCGCGGCGAGCGCGCCGAGCGCTTCGCCTTCCGGCATCGTCGTCTTGCCCGCGAAGCGCGTGAGGATCACCGTCTGTGCGACACCGGGCAGCGTCAGCTCGACCCCGAGCGTCGCCGCGCAGGCGGCCGTGGCCGTCACGCCCGGCACGATTTCATAGGGAATCCCGAGCGCTTTCAGCCGGCGGATCTGTTCGCCGATCGCACCGTACAGCGACGGATCGCCCGAATGCACGCGCGCGACGTCCTGCCCTTTCGCATGCGCGTCGGCGAGCAGCGCGACGATCGCGTCGAGGTCGAGCTCGGCGGTATTGACGACCCGTTCCGCACGATGGCCGTCAAGCACGGCCGGCGGCACGAGCGACCCTGCATACAGGATCACCGGGCACGTGCGCACGAGGCGCTGGCCCTTTACCGTGATCAGCTCCGGGTCGCCGGGGCCCGCGCCGATGAAATACACCGTCATCGAAAAATCTCCGTCAATTCATGGGTCAGCCGGGTCGCGTGGCATCAAGCACGCGCGGCCGGGTCGAGCGCATCGAGCAGCGCAGCGGCCGAGTCGAACGCGCGGTCGGCGTCGGGCAGCGGCGGCCGGCGCAGCATCACGACCGGCAGCCGGCGTTCGCGCGCGACGTCGAGCTTGGCTTCGGTCGCGGCGCCGCCGCTGTTCTTGCTGACGACGACGTCGATGCCCGCGAGCGCGAACAGCGCGCGTTCATTCTCGAGCGTGAACGGCCCGCGCGCGGCGACGATCTGCGCGCGCGCGTTGCCGGGATGCGCATCGAGGCAGCGCACCAGCCAGAACTGGTGCGGCGGGATCGCGTCGAGATGCGCGAGCGGTTCGCGGCCGAGCGTGAACAGCGGCCGCCGGAACGGCGCGAGCGCGGCGTCGATGCCGGCCCAGTCGTCGACCATCCGCCAGTCGTCGCCGGGTTGCGGCGCCCACGGCGCGCGGCGCAGCGCCCACAGCGGCACGCCCGCGTCGCGCGCGGCGGCCGCCGCGTTCGCGCTGATGCGCGCGGCATACGGATGCGTGGCGTCGATCACGAGGCCGATGCCGGCACCGCGCAGATACGCGGCGAGCCCAGCCGCCCCGCCGAAGCCGCCGACGCGCACGTCGCAGCGCAGGTCGTCGGGCACCTTGCCGAGACCCGCGAGGCTATAGACGTGCCGCGGACCGAGCGCGCGTGCGATCTTCAGCGCGTCGCCAGTGCCGCCGAGCAGCAGGATGCGCGCGCTCATCGTGCGATCCCGACGAAGCGGCCCTGCCGGTCGATCGCGAACATCTCGACGGCGACCGATGGCGGCACGATGTCGCGCGCGACCCGCAGCGCGTGCGCGCAGACGAGGTCGCCGAGCGGCACGCCTTCGGCCTGCGCGAGCTTCAGTGCTTCCTGGCTGGTGTTCGCCGCGCGCATCGCGGCCTGCAGCGCGTCGTTCGCGCCCGCCTCGGCCGCCCACTGCGCAAGCAGCGGCAGGTCGATGCTCGAATGGCGGCTGTGCAGGTCGAGATGGCCGGCCGCGAGCTTGCTGAGCTTGCCGAAGCCGCCGCACATCGACAGGCGCGCGACCGGCGCACGGCGCAGGTGCTTGAGCACCGCGCCGGCGAAATCGCCCATTTCGATCAGTGCCATGTCGGGCAGGCCGTAGTGCGCGCGCATCGCATCCTCGCTCGCGTTGCCGGTGCACGCGGCGATGTGCGCGATCCCGTTCGCGCGTGCGACGTCGATGCCCTGATGGATCGACGCGATGTATGCCGAGCACGAGAACGGCCGCACGATGCCGGTCGTGCCGAGAATCGACAAGCCGCCGACGATGCCCAGCCGCGGGTTCATCGTCTTCAGCGCGAGCGCCTCGCCGCCCTCGACGCCGATCGTCACGTCGAAGCCGCCCGTGTAGCCGTATTCGGCCGCGAGCGCGTCGAGGTGCGCGGTCATCATCTGGCGCGGCACCGGATTGATCGCCGGTTCGCCGACCGGCAGCGTGAGCCCCGCGCGCGTGACGGTGCCGACCCCCGGCCCCGCGTGAAAACGCACGCCGGGCGCGGCGGCGAGCGCGACCCGCGCGAAGATCAGCGCGCCGTGCGTGACGTCCGGATCGTCGCCGGCATCCTTGATCGTGCCGGCTTCCGCGCCGTCGGCCGTGGCCCGGCAGAACGCGAGCCGCATCATCACGCGCTGCCCCTTCGGCAACACGATCTCGACCGCATCGTCCGCGCGGCCCGCGAGCAGCACGCGTGCGGCGGCAAGCGACGTCGCGGTCGCGCAGCTGCCGGTCGTGTAGCCGAACCGCAGCGGTGCCGGTTGTTCGGGGGTCTCGTCGCGCATCAGGCAGGGTCCGCGAGGTCGGTCGCCGTGGAAGCGGGCTTGTGCACGTCGTACAGCGTGACGGGCAACGGCTGCCGCCACGTGTCGAAGCGGCCGAGCGGCTCGGCGTGCGCGAGCGATACGCGCGTGAGCGTGCCGCCGTGCGCGTCGCGCCACGCGGCGAGCGCCAGCTCGCCCTGCAGCGTGACCGCGTTCGCGACGAGCCGGCCGCCGGGCTTCAGTGCCGACCAGCACGCGTCGAGCACGCCGGGCACGGTCGCGCCGCCGCCGATGAAGATCGCATCGGGCGCGGCGAGCCCCGCGAGCGCATCGGGCGCGCGCCCGGCCACGAGTTGCAGGCCCGGTACGCCGAGCGCGTCGCGGTTGTGCTCGATGTAGCGCTGCCGCTCCGCATGCGACTCGATCGCGATCGCCTGGCACGACGGATGCGCGCGCATCCACTCGATGCCGATCGAGCCGCTGCCCGCGCCGACGTCCCACAACAGTTCGCCGGGGGCAGGCGCGAGGCGTCCGAGCGTCAGCGCGCGCATGTCGCGCTTGGTGAGCTGGCCGTCGTGGCGGTACGCGTCGTCGGGCAGGCCAGGCGTGAGTGCGCGGCGCGGCGCATCGGGGCCGGCCTGGCAATCGAGCGCGACGAGATTGAGCGCGGCGGTTTCGTCGATGTGCCAGTCTTGCGCGAGCCCGTCGATGCGCCGCTCGAGCGGGCCGCCGAGGTGCTCGAACACGCTGATGCGCGTCGGGCCGAAGCCGCGCGCGGCGAGTTCGGCGGCGACCGTGGCCGGCGTGCGGCCGTCGGCGCTCAGCACGAACAGGCGCCGGCCCGGCAGCAGGTGACGCGCCAGCGTCGCGAGCGGCCGGCCGACGAGCGACACCGCGCCGACGTCCTGCAACGCCCAGCCGAGCCGCGCGGCCGCCAGCGACAGCGACGACGGTGCGGGCAGCACGCGCCATTCGTCGGGGGACAGTTCGCGCGCGAGCGTCGCGCCGACGCCGAACAGCATCGGGTCGCCGCTCGCCAGCACGCAGACGGGTGAACCGCGCTGCGCGAGCAGGCCCGACAGGTCGAACGGCGACGGCCATGCGGCGCGTTCGGCCGGCAGCCGCGCGGGCAGCATGTCGAGGTGCCTCTTCGCGCCGACGACCCGCTTCGCCTCGAGCAGCGCGCGCCGCGCGCCGCGCCCGAGCCCCGCGTAGCCGTCGTCGCCGATGCCCACTACCGTCAGCCACGCCGTCATGCACCCTTCCCCTTCGTCCGATTCCATCGAGTCGCCGCACGGCGGCCGTGAAGGCGCCGGTGCGGCCGTCCGCATTGCGAAAGTCGGCATGGTACCGTGTTCCACCGCGCGTTTCATCTGCGAGCCCGCCGACGCCGGGCCGCGTTTCGCGTCGGCCACGGCGCCTGCCCGACGGTCGCCTGGGGGGCCCGAAACGCCGGTGAAATCGGGTATCCTACGGCCGTTCGTTCGCCGGTGCCCTTCGGGGCCGAAGAGGGAACACAGGGCGCGCCTCGCGCCGCTGTGGCTGCCCCCGCAACTGTAGACAGCGAGCCGATCTCCCCCCTCATGCCACTGGTTTCACCGGGAAGGCCGGGAGCCGGCGCCGACCTGTCAGCCAGGAGACCTGCCGGCCTGAAAGTGCGTGCGTGCCAGTCGGCGTCGGGCGGGGTGTACCGATGCGTTGGCCGCGGCGCGACACTGTCCCGGTATCCCGTTGAGATCCGCCCCCGATTCGAATCCTGCTTCGCCCGTCGTGCGCCCTTCGGCTTGCCCGGGGCTCGTGCGCGTCGTCGCGGCCGCCGACGGCGGGCTGTGCCGGATCAAGCTGCCGGGCGGCCGGCTCGACGCGCGGCAGGCGCGCGCGATCGCCGCCGTCGCGCGTGCCTGCGGCTCCGGCGCGATCGACGCGACCAATCGCGCGAATCTCCAGTTGCGCGGCATTCGCGACGGCACGGCCGATACGTTGGTCGACGCGTTGCTCGACGCGGGCCTGGGCCCACGCATCAACGCGGGCGAGGCCGCTGACGACCGCGCCGCGCTTGCCGCAAGCGACGACGTCCGCAACCTGATGCTCAGCCCGCTTGCGGGGCGCGATCCCGACGCGCTGCTCGACAGCCGCACACTCGCGCTTGCGCTGCTCGACATGCTGACGCACGAGCCGCGCCGCGGCGAACTGTCGCCGAAATTCTCGATCCAGCTCGACGGCGGCGAATCGGTCGCGGCGCTCGATCATCCGCACGACATCTGGCTCGCCGCGTGGCGTCGCGGCGACGGCGCGGTCCGCATCGCCGCGGGCCTGGCCGGCTGTCCGCCGGTCGCGCCCGGCGATCCGCCCGCCGCGTTCGACGTGGCGCCGGACCAGACCGTCGCGCTCGTCCGCGCGTTGCTGCTGGCGTTCCTCGATCTCGCGCCGGCCGACGTCACGCGGATGCGCGCGTGGCTCGCGACCGGCGGCGCACGCGCGTTGCGCGAGCGTGCGCAGCATTACGTACCGTTCCCGCTCGAAGCCGATCCGGCACTGGCCGGCTGGCGGCGCACGCAAGCGGATGCCGCGCTGCGTTTCGGCGCACAGCCGTCGCGCGACGCGGATCGCTGCAGCGTCGGCGCGCAGTTCGTGCTCGGCCGGCTCGACGCGTCGCAACTGGAACGGCTCGCGGCACTGGCCGACGCCGACGGCGACGGCACACTGTCGATGACGCCGTGGCAAGGCGTGTTCGTGCACGGCGTGCGGCACGAACGTGCGCCGGCCGTGCTCGACGCGCTCGCGTCGCTCGGGCTCGTGTGCACGACATCCGACCCGCTGGCGGCGCTGGTCGCCTGCACCGGCAGCGCGGGCTGCGCGAAGTCGCGCGCCGATACGAAACGCGATGCGCTCGCGCTGGCCGCGCGCGTCGGCCATCCGGTCGACGTGCACCTGACCGGCTGCGAGCGCCACTGTGCGCTGCCGCACCCCGCGACGCATACGCTCGTCGCGGTCGCGCCCGCGCGCTACGACCTTTACCGGCGCGACGCCGCCGCGGGCCTCGGCGCCCCGCTCGCGCGCCATCTGACGATTGACCAGGCCGCGGCCCGACTGACGGGCGCGCGCCACAGCCAGGACACCACCGATGCTTGACTACATTCGCGACGGGCAGGAAATCTACCGCCAGTCGTTCGCGACGATCCGCGCCGAGGCCGACCTGTCGCAGGTTCCGCCCGATCTCGAGAAACTCGCGGTGCGCGTGATCCACGCGTGCGGGATGGTCGATGTCACCTACGACCTGCGCTTCTCGGCCGGCGCCGGCACGGCGGGCCGTACGGCGCTCGCGGCCGGCGCGCCGATCCTGTGCGACGCGAAGATGGTTGCCGAAGGCATCACGCGCGCGCGGCTGCCGGCCGGCAATCGCGTGATCTGCACGCTCGGCGAACCGGAAGTGCCCGACCTCGCGCGGCATCTCGGCAACACACGCTCGGCCGCGGCGCTCGAACTGTGGCGCCCGCATCTGGCCGGCAGCGTCGTCGTGATCGGCAATGCGCCGACCGCGCTGTTCCACCTGCTCGACATGATCGACGCCGGTGCGCCGCGCCCCGCGCTGATCCTCGGCTTTCCGGTCGGCTTCATCGGCGCGGCCGAATCGAAGGCGGCTCTCGACGCCGACAGCCGCGGCGTGCCGTACGTCGCGCTGCTCGGCCGGCGCGGCGGCAGCGCGATGGCGGCCGCCGCGGTCAACGCACTCGCGACGGAGGCCGAATGACGGCCCCGCGCGGACGCCTGTTCGGGGTCGGCGTCGGCCCCGGCGATCCTGAACTGATGACGATCAAGGCGCTGCGCGTGCTGCAGGCCGCGCCGGTGGTCGCGTATTTCGTCGCGAAGGGCAAGAAGGGCAATGCGTACGGAATCGTCGAGGCGCACCTGCGCGACGCGCAGACGCAATTGCCGCTCGTCTATCCGGTGACGACCGAGGCGCTGGCGCCGCCGCTTTGCTACGAGACCGTGATCGCCGACTTCTACGACACGGCGGCCGAGATCGTCGCGTCGCATCTCGACGCCGGGCGCGACGTCGCGGTGATCTGCGAAGGCGACCCGTTCTTCTACGGGTCGTACATGTACCTGCACGATCGCCTCGCGCCGCGCTACGACACCGAAGTGATCCCGGGCGTGTGCGCGATGCTCGGCGGCACGGCCGTGCTCGGCCAGCCGCTCGTCTATCGCAACCAGAGCCTGTCGGTGCTGTCCGGCGTGCTGCCGGAGGACGAATTGCGCGCGCGGCTCGCGCAGGCCGACGCGGCCGTCGTGATGAAGCTCGGCCGCAACTTCGACAAGGTGCGGCGCGTGCTCGACGAACTGGGGCTCGCGAAGCGCGCGCTGTACGTCGAGCGCGCGACGATGGCGGCCCAGCGCATCGTGCCGCTCGACGAAGTCGATCCGATGGCGTCGCCGTATTTCTCGCTGCTCGTCGTCCCGGGGGAAAAATGGCAAGGATGACGACCCCGCCCGCGATCGTGATTCTCGGCGCGGGCGCGCTCGATACCGCGCGGCGCATCCAGGCGCGTTATCCGGGGGCCGCCGTGCACGGGCTCGCGTCGCGCGTCGAGGCCGACGTGCCGTTCGACGAACTCGGCGCGCACCTGCGCGAACTCTACGCGCGCGGCTTGCCGATCGTCGCGCTGTGCGCGGCCGGCATCGTGATCCGTTGCGTCGCGCCGGCACTCGCCGACAAGGGTGTCGAACCGCCGGTGCTCGCGGTCGCGGAAGACGGGTCAGCCGTCGTGCCGCTGCTCGGCGGGCTGACGGGCGTCAACGTGATCGCGCGCGAAATCGCCGCATGCCTCGGCGTCGCGCCGGCGATCACTACGAGCGGCGAGCTGCGTTTCGGCGCGTGCGTGCTCAATCCGCCCGACGGCTATGCGCTCGCCGATCTCCAGCAAGGCAAGCGCTTCGTGTCCGACCTGCTCGCGGGCGCGGCCACGCGCGTCGACGGCGCGGCGCCGTGGCTCGACGACGTCGCGCTGCCGCGCGACGACGCGGCCGCGCATGCGATCCGCGTGACGCCCGATGCGTGGCGCGGCGCGCGCGACGAACTCGTGATCCATCCGCGCAGCGTGGTGGTCGGCGTCGATGCGCGCGGCGTGCGGGCCGATGCGGCGCCGTCGCTTGCCGAACGCATCGACGCGCTGCTCGACGCGCACGGCCTCGCGCGGCTGGCGCTTGCCGCGCTCGTCGCACCGGCGACGTTGCTCGGCGATGCGCGGGTCGAAGCCGCCGCACGGACGCTGGACGTGCCGCTGCGCTTTGCCGAAGGCGATGTCGAAGTTGAAGTCGATGGTGATAGCGAAGGCGATGGTGATGGCGAAGGCGATAAGGTCCGCGCTGGCAACTCCGCTGCCGCCACCCTGCTCGCCCGCACGTTGCGCGTCGCGCATACGCTGCGCGCAGCGACCGATGGCCTCGCGTGCGCGGTCGCTGCCGAGCCCGTCGACCCCGCCACGCTCGGCCGTGCACGCGGCCGCCTGACGGTGCTCGGCCTCGGCCCCGGCGACGCTGCATGGCTCACGCCAGCGGCGCGCAGCGCGCTCGCGGACGCCACCGATATCCTCGGCTATACGACCTACGTGACGATGGCCGGCCCGTTCCGCGCAGAGCAGCGCGTGCACGGCACCGACAATCGCGAGGAAATGCAGCGCGCGCGTCATGCGTTCGAACTGGCGGCCGAGGGCCGGCGCGTCGCGGTCGTCTCGTCGGGCGATCCGGGCGTGTTCGCGATGGCCGCGGCCGTGCTCGAAGCCCTCGACGAAGCGCGCGATCCGCGCTGGGCCGCGGTCGAACTGCGCATCGAACCCGGCGTATCGGCATCGCTCGCGACCGCCGCGCAAGCCGGCGCGCCGCTCGGCCACGATTTCTGCGCGATCTCGCTGTCGGACAACCTGAAGCCGTGGGACGTGATCGAGACGCGCCTGCGGCACGCGGCGCAAGCCGATCTGGTGATGGCGTTCTACAACCCGATCTCGCGTGCTCGGCCGTGGCAGCTCGATCGTGCGCTCGATGCGGTGCGCGCGCACCGCGCGGCCGATACGGTCGTCGTGCTCGGCCGCGACATCGGCCGGCCCGGCGCGACGCTCGCGACGACGACGCTCGGCGCGCTGCGCAGCGATCAGGTCGACATGCGCACGATGGTGATCGTCGGTTCGTCGACGACGCGGCGTTTCGCGATCGGCGACGGGCGTGAGTGGGTGTATACGCCGCGCTGGTATCGCTGAACTTTGATGCGGATTGAGCCACAGTCCAGCCTTGCTGGCCGGGGCGGTGGCGTGGTTCGGGCGTCGAGCTGCCCGGATATCGCGCAGCAGCCGTACGCGTTCGCAGCGACCTTCGGGGCGCTCGACGGCGAGCGGCGTACCGGCACGTGATGCGATGCGGCCGTTCCCGGTCGCTATCCTGCATCGCGGTGAACGGGACGCGAAGCGAAGCAGCCACTCCGCCCCGCTTCGCGGCCTTTGCTAGCCGCGCGCCTGCTCGGCCAGCAGCCGCGCCTTCGCATCGACCAGCAGCGCTGCATGCGTGTCGCGATGCTGGCGGATCCGCTCGGTCGGCCCGACGACCGACAGCCCGTACCAGTCGCCGTCGAGCGTCAGCGCGACCGCGATCGCCGACAGCTCGGGCGCGCTCTCGCCGAAGTTCTCGGCCCAGCCGAGTTCGCGAAACCGCGCGGTTTGCGCGACGAGCGCCGGCAGGTCGGCCACCGTCGCATCGGTGAAGCGCTCGAACGACAACTGCGCGCCGAGCGCCTGCCGCGCATCGCTCGCGAGTTCCGCGAAGATCGCCTTGCCGATCGAGTTCGCATGCAGCGGGCGCAGCTCGCCCGGCTGGCGCGTATAGCGGATCGCCTGCTCCGACTCGACGACGTCGAGATACGTGACCGACGCGCCCTGGATCTTGCCGAGCACGGCCGTCTCGCGGCTCGCGTCGCGCAGCGCGACGAGATGCGGATGCACGATGTCGACGACGGGATCGGTCGCGTCGATCGCCGCGGCGATCGTCTGCAGGCGCCGCGTCGGATAGTAGCCGCCGCGCTTGCGCACCTCGTACAGATAGCCGCGGCTCACGAGCGTGCGCGCCATCGCCAGGCAGCTCGACGCCGGCACGTTGAGCAGGCGCGCGAGTTCGGTGAGCGGCAGCGGCCGCCGTTCGGCGGCGAACAGCTCGAAGAGATCGAGCGTGCGGGCAACGAGTTTGACGTCCATGACGAGCGCTTGATTCGGAACGGGAAACGCGCGCCGGGCGAGCCGCCGCGTGTCAGTACGACTTCGGCAGCCCGAGCACCTTCTCCGCGATGTAGCACAGGATCAGTTGCGGACTCACGGGCGCGAGCCTCGGAATCATACACTCGCGCAGGTAGCGCTCGACATGGTATTCCTTCGCATAGCCCATCCCGCCGTGCGTCGCGATCGCCGTCTGGCACGCCTGGAACGCGGCTTCCGCGCCGAGGTACTTCGCGGCGTTCGCCTCCGCGCCGCACGGCTGCCCCGCGTCGTAGCGCGTCGCGGCCTTCATCACCATCAGCCACGCGGCCTCGAGCTGCATCCACGCCTGCGCGAGCGGATGCTGGATCGACTGGTTCTGCCCGATCGGCCGGCCGAACACGACGCGCTCGCACGCATACTGCGTCGCGCGTCGCAGCGCGGCCTGACCGAGGCCGATCGCCTCGGCGGCGATCAGGATCCGCTCGGGGTTCAGCCCGTGCAGCAGGTAGCGAAAGCCGTCGCCTTCGTTGCCGATCAGGTCGTCGCGCGGCACGCGCAGGTTGTCGATGAACAGCATGTTCGAATCGACGGCCTTGCGGCCCATTTTCTCGATCTCGCGCACCTCGACGCGCGAACGGTCGAGGTCGGTGTAGAACAGGCTCAAGCCGTCGGTCGGCTTCGCGACCTGGTCGAGCGGCGTCGTGCGCGCGATGATCAGCATCTTGTTCGCGACCTGCGCGGTCGAGATCCAGATCTTGCGTCCGCTCAGCACGTAGTGGTCGCCGTCGCGGCGCGCCTGCGTGCTCAGGTGCGTCGTGTCGAGGCCGGCGTCGGGCTCGGTCACCGCGAAGCAGGCCTTGTCGCGCCCGGCGATCAGCGGCGGCAGGAAGCGCGCCTTCTGCGCGTCGTTGCCGAACACCTGCACCGGGTTCAGCCCGAAGATATTCATGTGGACGGCCGAGGCACCCGACAGGCCGGCGCCCGACGCGCTGATTGTGCGCATCATCAGCGCGGCCTCGGTCATCCCGAGCCCGGCGCCGCCGTGGGCCGGATCCATCGCGATGCCGAGCCAGCCGGCCTCGGCGAGCGCCGCGTGAAAGTCGGACGGAAATCCGCCCGCGCGATCGCGCTCGAGCCAGTAATCGTCGCCGAAGCGTTCGCAGATTTTCTCGATCGCGCTTTCGATCGCGCGCTGGTCGTCGGTCAGGTCGAACTGCATGGATTGCTCTCCAGGAAAACGTGAACGGCCGCGCCGCGCTCGAGACGACACCGGGCTTCGAGGCGCGTCGGTGGCGGCCGGCGCGGTGCGACAGGCATGCGGACGCTCACAACGGAAACACGCCCGCCACGACCGCGGCGAAGACCATCAGCACGGTGGCGGCGAACAGGAACGGGATCGTGAACTTCTGGTGCTCGGCCAGCTCGACGCCGGTCAGGCCGACGATCAGGAACGTCGCGGGCGTGAGCGGACTGACCGGGAACCCGGTGGTCATCTGGCCGAGCAGCGCGGCCTGCGCCATCTGGATCGGCGGTACGCCGAGCAGCTTCGCGCTTTCCGCGAGCACCGGCAGCACGCCGAAGTAGAACGAATCGGGATCGAACAGCAGGCTGAGCGGCATCGACAGCAGGCCGAGCACGAACGGCATGTGGCGCGCATGCTCGACCGGCACGTGCGCGACGACGACCTCGGCCATCGCCTTCAGCATCCCGGTGCCGGACATGATCCCGGTGAACGCGCCGGCCGCGAGCAGCACGCTCGCCATCATCAGCGCGGCCTTCGCGTGCGCGTCGATCCGCTCGCGCTGCGCCTGCACGTCCGGATAGTTGATGACGAGCGCGGCGACCGTGCCGAGCATGAACATCACCATCGGGTCGACGATGCCCGACACCAGCGTGCCGAGCACGACGAGCGTCAGCGCCAGGTTGATCCGGAAGCGGCCGGGCCGGCGCAACGCGCGCTCGGCGTCGGTCAGCTCGCGCGGCGCGACCGCGAGCGACGCCGCGCCGGCGCGATCGAGCCCGAGCCGCTTGGCCTCGCGCACGCCGAGCACGTAGGCGGTGCCGAACACGAACGCGAGCCCGACGATCTGCACCGGGATCATCGGCATGAAGATCGCCGAGCCGGGAATGTGCAAGGCCGCCGACGCGCGCAGCATCGGCCCGACCCACGGCAGGAAGTTGACCCCGGCCGCCATCGACGCGACGCACGCGAGAATCCGCCGGTCCATGCCGAGCCGCGTATAGAGCGGCATCATCGCGGGCAGCGTGACGAGAAACGTGACGGCGCCCGAGCCGTCCAGGTGGATCAGCAGCGCGAGCAGCGCCGAGCCCGTCACGATGCGCGGCGGATGGCAGCCGATCACGCGCAGCACGCCCGCGATGATCGGGTCGAGCATCCCCGCATCGGTGAGGATTCCGAAAAATAGAATCGCAAAAACGAACATCCCGGCGATCGGGCCGATGTTCTGCACGCCGCGCACGATGAACGTGCCGGTCGAGAGTCCGAAGCCGGCCGCGAGCGACGCGGCCACCGGCACGACGATCAGTGCGACGAGCGGCGACAGCCGCTTCGTGATGATCAGGCCGAACAGCGCGACGATCGCGATCGCGCCGATCCATGCGAGCATGATGTGTCTCCTCTGGCGCCGGCGCGCGTCGGGCGCGGTGCGGCGCGATGTCCGAAGCGGCGTGCGGGCGTGCGGCGGCGTCGGGCGCCTTCGCACGGCCGCCGGCCGCCACGCGTGTCAGTTTCGGCGCGTGCGGCCGGCGTTGTCGTTGGCGTCGTTGCCGTGGCCGGCGTCGCATGCATCCTCGGCAAACACCTGTGCCGCGTGTTCGTTCAGCGCCGGCGGCGGCCGCCGGTACGTGGCCGGTGTGCGGCCGAGCTTGATCGGCGACGCGATGCCGCGATGCCGGCCCAGTTCGACCTTCATCTGCCGATGCGCGACGTGCGGATGGTCGAGCGCCGCATCGAGCCCGAGCACCGGCGCGCACGGCACGCCGCGGCGCATCAGCTGCTCGGCGAGCGCCGCGCCGTCGTGCGCGGCCAGCGCCGTTTCGAGCAGCGCGCGCAACGCGGCGCGGTTCGCGCTGCGCGCGCGGTTGTCGGCGAAGCGCGGATCGGCGGGCCAGTCGCGCGTGCCGAGCACGTCGCACAGCGCGGCGAACTGCCCGTTGTTGCCGACCGCGAGAAAGATGTCGACGCTCGCGGTCGGAAAACTGTCGTACGGCGTGATGTTCGGATGCGCGTTGCCGGTGCGCGCCGGCGCCTTCCCGGAATGGAAGAAATTCGGCGTATGCGGATGCAGGATCGACAGCGCGCAGTCGAACAGCGTCGCTTCGACGAACTGGCCGCGCCCGCTCGCATCGCGTTCGCGCAGCGCCATCAGCACGCCGAGCGCCGCGTTCATCCCGGTGACGAGATCGACGATCGGCACGCCGACGCGCAGCGGCGCGCCGCCCGCCTCGCCGTTCACGCTCATCAGCCCGGCCAGCGCCTGCACGGCCGCGTCGTAGCCGGGCAGGCCGCCGAGCGGGCCGTCCGCGCCGAAGCCCGAGACGCGGCAATGGACGAGGCGCGGAAAGCGCGCGTGCAGCGTGTCGAAGCCGAGGCCCCAGCGCTCCATCGTGCCGATCTTGAAGTTCTCGACCAGCGCATCGGCGTGCTCGAGCAGGCCGAGCAGCCGCTCGCGATCCGCCGGCTGCGTCAGGTCGAGCGCGATGCCGAGCTTGTTGCGGTTCACGCCGAGGAAATACGACGCCGTGTCGCCGTCGAACGGCGGCCCCCAGGTGCGCGTCTCGTCGCCCGACGGCGGTTCGACCTTGATCACCTCCGCGCCGTGGTCGGCGAGGATCTGCGTCGCGTACGGGCCGCCCAGCACCCGCGACAGATCGATGATGCGCAACCCCGCCAACGCGCCCTGCTGCTTCAGTTCCGCCATGCGTCTCGCTCCTGCTTCCGGTTGATCGGACGGCCGGTTCCGCCGGGCCGACAGCAGCGGCACGGTTGTCCGGACTCGAAGAATAATTCTTGTGCGTGAATTTATATTCACACTCGAGAATTTCATTGTCAAGCAGGAGATGCCCCGGCGGCCGCGCCGAGAACGCGGCCGGCCGCAAGTGGGGACGCCACCGAACGCCGGCCGGTTGCCGCGCCGGGCCGCGATTCGCTAAGCTGGCGGACGGTGCTCAACTGAAGAAAGACGGAGATTTCATGAAACGCATGCTGCTCGCGGCCATCCTGCTGGCGTCGACGCTGGGCGTCGCCCGCGCGCAAACCCAGACCTTCCATTTTGGCGAGGGACAATTACAGCCGCGGGCGGCCGCGCCGGTGGCACGACCCGCGCCGGTGCGCCCGCACGTGACGCCGCCGCATCACCACCGGCGTGCCGTCCACAAGCAGCGCCACGGGCGGTCCGGAAAGCCGCCGCGCGCGGGGATCGACACGCACGCGTGAGGTGATCCGCGTTGTGCGCGGCAACGCACGGAACTGTCACGAACGGCCGGTATGATCGGCGCGGCGGCTTGCATGCCGTCGTGCCCGGCGATCGGCCGACGTGCATTTCCCTTCACGATTGAGCACCAGTTTTGTTTTGCCGAACATGAATACCGGGCCGGATACCGTCGTCAGCATCAAGGAACGCGCCACGATCGTGTGCCGCCAGCGCAGCAGCGTGCTGCTGGTCGCCCGTACCGCGGCGCGCTGGTCGCTGCCGGGCGGCACGATCCGGCGCGGCGAGACGCCGCTCGAGGCCGCGCAGCGGGAACTGGCGGAGGAAACGCGGCTGGAGGGGCTCGCGCTCGACTACGCGGTGCAATTCGGCGGCCTCACGAAGCTCCATCACGTGTTCGTGGCCGACGTGCCGAAACACCTGACGCCACGCGCGAGCAACGAGATCGCGCGCTGCAAGTGGTTCGACGTCGAGCGGCTGGAGACGCTGCGTGCGAGCGTGCCGACCCGCAAGATCATCGAGCTGCTGCACCTCGACCGCTTTTCCGCGCTCGCGGACGGGCCGCCTCGCTCGCGCTGAACCGGCCCGCGCGGCTCACGCGCGCAGCAATGGCCCGGCCTTGCGCTCGAGCAGTGCGACCAGTTCGGGCTGCATGTAGGCGTAGCGATCGGGGATGTCGAGACAGACGATCTTCTTGTGCTTCAGCCATGCGCCGAATCGGGCGTGCAGCTTCGCCTGGTGCGCGCGTTCCATCACGAACACGATTTCGGCCCATTCGAGCTGTTCCGCGGACAGACGCGTTTCCGCGTCGGGCGCGAGGCCCGCGGAGTCGGTTTCGACGCCCGGCCACGCGGCGAACACCGCCTCGGCCGTCGGGCTGCGCAGCCGATTGCGGCTGCAGATGAACAGGGCGCGTGTCATGCCGGTGCGCAGCGGCGGGTTCGTCCGCTCGACCGTTCAACCCTGCGGAATCGTGCCGGGCCGCACGTAGGCCAGCATGTGCGGCACGTAGTCGGCCTTGCCGAGCTCGACGCCGTGATGGCGCAGGATCGCGTACGCCGCAATCGAATGAAAATAGAACTGCGGCAGCGCCCAGTCGCGCACGTACTGCTCGCCCGTCATGTCGAACGCGATGCCGTTCGGCAGTGCGAGCGCGATCGGCAGCGTGGCGCCACCGTCGAGGGCGTCGGGCGCGAGTTCGCCCAGGAACGCGATCGTGCCGGCTAGGATGCCCTGCGCGTCGCCCAGCGTGCCGGGCTGCGCATCGGCATGCCAGCCGGCTTCCCGCAACGCCAGCAGCGCGTCCGGCAGCGGTTCGCCGCGCAGCCGGTAGACGGGTTCCATCGCCTGGAAACACGAGAACCGCACCTGCGCCGCAAGCGGATACATGTCGGGTGCGAGCTTCAGTGCGAGCACCGCATCGGGCGCGTCGCCGGCGGCCTGCCGGTGCGCCACGGCCTTGTCGAGCCACGCGGATTGCGCGCGCAGCATCTGGGTGAACGTTGGAACGAGAAGTTGAGTCGGTGACATCCATGCCCTCCGGTGGGTCGTTCGCGCCACGACATCGATGCCGGGGCAGCATCCGTATTCTGCCGTAGCGGACGGTTCGACGCGAAACCGGTGGCGTATCGCACGACCGACCCGTGGGGCCTGATGGGTCAGGGCTTGCCGTGGCGTGCCAGGAACCGGTCGAGCTGCGACGCGAACGCCTTGCCGTCGCGTGCGCTGAACGGGGCCGGCCCGCCCGTATCGATGCCCGCGCTGCGCAGCTGATCCATCATCGCGCGCGTCGACAGGCGCTCCTCGATGTTCTCGCGGCTGAACCAGTTGCCGCGCGGGTCGAGCGCATGCGCGCCCTTGTCGAGGACGGCGGCGGCCAGCGGGATGTCGGCGGTGATCACGAGATCGCCGGCTGCCGCGAGCTCGACGATCCGCGCATCGGCCACGTCGAAGCCGGCCGGCACCTGCAGCGCCTTGATGAACGGCGACGGCGGCGTGCGCAGGAACTGGTTCGCGACCAGCGTCACGCAGATCTCGGCACGACGCGCGGCGCGAAACAGCATGTCCTTGATGACGGCGGGACACGCGTCGGCATCGACGAGTACTTGCATGGCAGGCATTCCGGTGAGTAGAAACGGCGATCATAGCGCAGCGCCGGCAATCGACCCGCCCGGCCCGCGCGCCCGATCACCGGATCAGCCGGCCAGCCCTGGGCACAGCGACGCGGCCGTCATCCATTGCGCGCCCCATGCATCGGCGAGCCGCCTGCCCTGCCCGATCCGCACCGCTGCATCGTCGAAATCGACGAACACGACGTGATCGGCGGCCGCCGGTTTCGGCGGTGTTTCGCGCGTGCGCCCGTCGGACAGCACCCACAGCCAGCGCTGCTGGTCCGGCGTGCGCCGTGCGGCGCCGGCGAGCAAGTGTGCGGCGGCGGCGATGCCGTCCGCAAGCGGCGTGCCGCCGCCGCCGTCCACCGGCTCGAGCCAGCGCGCATTCCACCAGCGCGGCACGGCCGGGCCGAAGCGCCGCGCGGCGCCGTTGCCGCCGAAACAGATCAGCGCGGTTGCCACGCGGTCGCGCGCGGCCTGGTCGAAGTACGCGACGATCAGCCCTTTCGCGAGCGCGAGCCGTTCGTGCGACAGCATCGACGCCGAACAATCGAGCACGAAGCAATGGAGTGCGCGCGGCGTGCCGGCCTGCTTGCGAAAACGCAGGTGGTCGGCGTGCAGCGGGCCGCCGCGCTTCGCGGCGAGCGTCGCCGGCCATGCAACGGCCGTGCCGGCACGCACCGTACCCGGCACGCGCGCGGCAGCGCCTGGCAGCCATCGAGGACCGCGAACGGTGTTCGCGGCGGCGTCGGCTCGATGGCTCAGCGTTTTTTTAGCGGCAGCGGCACCACGCCTTTCACGTCGCGCAGTCCGGCGGGCTCGGGCGGCAGGTAGCCCCAGTCGCCTTGCGACGCCGTTGCATCGTTTCGTGCCGCGCCCGGTCGATGATCGGGCTGCCGGTGCAGGTCCGGCGGCGCAGGGTCGTCGTGGTCGCCGCCGCCCTCTGCATTCGACTGCGACGCGCCCGACGACGGCGGCGCACCCGCATGACGCCGATGCCGCAGCACCGCGTCGGCCACGCGTTCGACATGGGACACCGTCACCGCGTCGGCCTGTTCCAGCGCCGCGAGCGCGCGCGCGGCGCGCAGCATCACGAGGTCGGCGCGCAGGCCGTCGACGGCCGCGTCGATGCACAGCGCGCTGACGCGCGCGTGAACCGCATCGTCGAAATCCAGCGTCGGCAACTTTGCCCGCGCCGCGTGGATGCGGTCGCGGAGGTCGCGCTGTGCAGTCGCGTGACGTGCGCGAAACGCATCCGGATCGAGATCGAACGCGAGGCGCGCCTTCACGATCTGCTCGCGCTGCGCGGCGTCGAAGCAGTTCGCGAGTTCGACCATCAGCCCGAAGCGGTCGAGCAATTGCGGGCGCAGTTCGCCTTCCTCGGGGTTCATCGTGCCGACCAGCACGAAGCGCGCGTCGTGCGCATGCGACACGCCATCGCGCTCGACCACGTTCACGCCGCTCGCGGCGACGTCGAGCAGCGTATCGACGAGCCCGTCGGCGAGCAGGTTCACCTCGTCGACGTACAGCACGCCGCGATGCGCGCGCGCGAGCAGGCCCGGCCGGAAGCGCACGCCGTTTTCGGCGAGCGCATGCGCGAGATCGAGCGTGCCCGTGACCTGCTCGTCGCTCGCCGACAGCGGCAGCGTGACGAATGCCCCTTCGGGCAGCAGTTCGGCGAGCGCGCGTGCGGCGGTCGATTTCGCGGTGCCGCGCGGCCCGCTGACGAGCACGCCGCCGAGCGACGGGTCGATCGCCGCGAGCAGCAGCGCCTGCTGCAGCGGTTGCTGCGCGACCAGCGCCGCGAACGGGAATACCGCGCGTGCGTGCTGCGTCGTCGGATCGGTCATCGCCGTCCTCCTTCCTGAAGTTGTTCGCTGTCGAGCCAGACCGCTTCGATCCGCTCGCGATAGTCGCCCGGCTGCTGCCACAGCCCGCGCTGCATCGCTTCGACGAAGCGTTCGCAGATGCCGTGCAGCGCCTTCGGGTTGTGGCGTTCGAGGAACGCGCGCGTGTCGTCGTCGAACAGGTACGCGTCGGCGACGAGCGCGTACTGGTGGTCCGACAGCACGCGCGCGGTCGCGTCGTAGCCGTACAGGTAGTCGACGGTCGCGGCCATTTCGGCCGCGCCCTTGTAGCCGTGGCGCTTGACGCCGTCGAGCCATTTCGGATTGACGACGCGCGAGCGGATCACGCGCGCGATTTCCTCGCGCAGCGTGCGCATCTTCGGCGCGGCCGGGTTCGCATGGTCGCCGTGGTAGATGCTCGGCTGCTGCCCGGACAGGTGCCGCACGGCCGCCGTCATCCCGCCCTGGAACTGGTAGTAGTCGTTCGAATCGAGGATGTCGTGTTCGCGGCTGTCCTGGTTCTGCACGACCACGTCGATCGTCGCGAGCCGCTCGCCGAACACGTCGGGCGCGGACTCGCCCGCGCTGTTCTGCGCGTATGCGTGGCCGCCCCACTGGCGGTACGCATCGGCGAGATCGGCGTCGCTCTGCCAGCGGCGCCGGTCGATCAGGTCCTGCAGGCCGGCGCCGTAGCTGCCCGGCCGTGCGCCGAACACGCGCCAGCCGGCACGGCGTCGCGCTTCGTCCGGCGCCACGCCCCGCTCGATCCACGTTGCGCGTTCGCGCTCGACGCGCGCGCGGATCGGGTTCAGTTCCTCGGGTTCGTCGAGCGCGGCCACGGCCTGCACGGCTGCGTCGAACAGGTGCATCAGGTTCGGGAACGCGTCGCGGAAGAAGCCGGACACGCGCAGCGTCACGTCGATGCGCGGCCGGTCGAAGATCTCGATCGGCAGGATCTCGAAGTCGGTCACGCGATGGCTGCCGTGCGCCCATTTCGGCCGCACGCCGAGGAGCGCGAACGCCTGCGCGACGTCGTCGCCGCCGGTGCGCATCGTGGCCGTTCCCCAGACCGACAGCCCGATCGCGCGCGGATAGTCGCCGTGATCCTGCAGATGACGTTCGATGAGCTGCTGCGCGGATTTCAGCCCGAGCGACCACGCGGCCTGCGTCGGCACCGCGCGCGTATCGACCGAATAGAAGTTGCGGCCCGTAGGCAGCACGTCGGGGCGGCCACGCGACGGCGAGCCGCTCGGCCCCGGCGGCACGAAGCGGCCGTCGAGCCCGCGCAGCAGCTGGCGCAGTTCCTCGCCGCCGCACGCGTCGAGCGCGGGCATCAGCGTCGCGCGCACGCGTTCGATGACGGCGAGCGTGTGCGGCCAGTCGCCGGGCGGCGTCGTGCCGATCCCGGAAGCGCCGGACGTGCCGGCCGCGCACACGCCGTCGAGCCACTGCTGCGCGAGCCGTTCGAGCCGCTCGCGCGTGTCGCCCGCATGGCGCCACGGCGATGTGTCGAGCGCCTGCAGCACGGCCGGCCGCGGGCCCGTCCACGGCGCGGCCCAGTCGGCCGCGAGCGGATCGAAATCGTCGCCGAGCGCGAGATCGCGCGCGAGCGCGCCGATCAGCCCCGCACGTTCGCCCTTGCCGTCGCCGACCGGAAAGCGCGCGAGCGCGAGCAGCGTGTCGCGGCGCTGACGGTCGGCCGGCGACGCGCCGAACACATGCAGCCCGTCGCGAATCTGCGCTTCCTTCAATTCGCACAGCCACGCGTCGACGCGCGTCAGCAGCGCATCTTCGTCGCCCGCATCGCGCGGCGGCGACACGCTCAGTTCGTCGTGCAGCCGGTGTTCGGCGATCGTCGCGAGGATCGTCTTGCGCAGCAGCTTCGCGCGCCGCGCATCGACCATCAGCGCCTCGTAGTATTCGTCGACCTGCCGTTCGAGATCCTGCAGCGGGCCGTAGTTTTCCGCGCGCGTGAGCGGCGGCATCAGGTGATCGATGATCACCGCCTGCGCGCGGCGCTTCGCCTGGCTGCCCTCGCCCGGATCGTTGACGATGAACGGATACAGGTGCGGCAGCGGCCCGAGCGTCAGGTCGGGCCAGCACGCGTCGGACAGCGCGACGCTCTTGCCCGGCAGCCATTCGAGGTTGCCGTGCTTGCCGAGGTGGATGACCGCGTCGATGCCGAACGCATCGCGCAGCCAGAAATAGAACGCGAGGTACGCGTGCGGCGGCACGAGATCCGCGTCGTGGTAGCTCGCATAGTCGTTCTCGCCGCGCGAACGCGACGGCTGGATGCCGACGAACACGTTGCCCGCGCGCCAGCCGGCGATCGTGAAGCGCCCCTGCCGCAGCGTCGGATCGGCTTCGGGCGGGCCCCAGCGTGCGTTCAGCGCGTCGCGCACGGCGGCCGGCAGCCGCGCGAAACGCGCAATGTAATCGGCCAGCGCGAAACTCTGGAACGCCGGGCGCAATGCGCGCACGGCCGGGTCGTTGGTCACGCCTTCGGTGAGCCGCGCGATCAGCGCGTCGCCGTCGGCCGGCAGATCGGCCACGCTATAGCCCGCGTCGCGCAGCGCCGCCAGCACGCGCAGCGCGGACGCCGGCGTGTCGAGCCCGACGCCGTTGCCGATCCGCCCTTCGCTTTGCGGATAGTTCGCGAGGATCAGCGCGATGCGCTTGTCGGCAGGGTCGAGCGTGCGCAGCCGGCACCAGCCGCGCGCGAGCGCCGCGACGAACGCGATCCGCTCGGCGTCCGGCTGGTAGCGCACGACGTCGACCTCGGTGTGCGGACAACGATACGCCAGCCCCTTGAAGCTCACCGCGCGGGTGACGATGCGCCCGTCGACTTCGGGCAACGCGATGTGCATCGCGATGTCGCGCGCGTGCAGCCCCTGGTTGTCGGCGACCCACGCGTCGCGGTTGCCGCCGGACAGGATCACCTGCAGCACCGGCGCGTCGCCGGCGAGCACGTCGGGCTCGGGGCTGTCGATCGCGCCGGCCGCGAAGGCCGTGGTGTTCAGCACGAGCGCGACACCGTGCGTGTCGCACAGCCGCGTGATGACCTCGCGGCTCACGGCATCCTTCAATGACGTGACCGCGATCGGCAGCGGATTGAGCCCTTCGCGCACGAGCGCATCGGCCAGCGCGTCGAACACGGCGGTGTTCGCGGCCTGCCAGTGCGCGCGATAGAACAGGATCGCGACGACGGGCGCGCCGGGCGTCCAGCGCGGACGCCAGTCGTCGACGCTCGCCGGGTCGCGCGCCGGGTGATACAGCGCGGCGGCCGGCAGCGGGCGCGGCAGCTCGGGTTCGTCGCCGACCCCGAGCGTATGGAACGCTATGCTGCGCAGCAACGCTTCGGCGTTGTGCATCCCGCCTTCGCGCAGATAGCGCCACCACAACCGGCACAGGTCGGGTGCGACCGTGCTCTTCGCGACGAGGTTCGGATCTTCCTGCAGGTCGCCCGAGAACATCGCGAGCTGCTGCCTGCGTTTCGACGCGAGCGACACGGCCTGTTCGATCCCGTACGGCCAGTACGCTTCGCCGCCCAGATGATCGATCACGACCGTCTTCGCGTGACGCAGCACGTCGTCGACATAGAAATCGACCGACGCCGGCTGCCGCAGGAACGTGACGTTCGCGAGCCGCACGCTCGGAAAGCCGGCCGGCAGCCTCGGCACGACGCTGGCCAGCAGCGACAGCGTCGTGTCGGCCGAGCTCAGGATCACGATGTCGGCCGGCTGCTGGTCGATCCGGACGACACCCTGCGTATCGTCGACGAAGCCGCCCGGCGTGGTGCGCAGCAGATGCATCGTGCGTTACGCCTGTTGCGGCTCGGCCGCGCACGCGACCTCGAACGCGCGCTGCAGCGCGGCCGCGTCGAGATCCTCGCCGATCAGCACGAAGCGGCTCGCACGCGGTTCGCCGTCCTGCCAGCGACGGTCGAAATAGCTGTCGAAGCGACGGCCGACGCCCTGGATCACGAGCCGCATCGGCGCATCGGGCAGCGCCGCGAAGCCTTTCGCGCGGTAGATCGTGTGCGTCTCGACGACACGCTGCAGCGCGGCGATCGTCGCTTCGCGCGAGCCGGCGTCGCCCGACACCACCACCGAATCGAAATCGTCGTGATGGTGATCGTGATCGCCGTCGTCGGCCGAGCCGTGATGGTCGTGGCGCAGGTGGATCGTTTCCTCCGATGCCGACTCGAGCCCGAGCAGCATCGCGAGATCGAGTTCGCCGCGCGTCGCGCGCACGATCTTCACCTGCGGCGGGATTTCCTCGCGGATCGCGGCTTCGACTTCGGCGAACTGTGCGTCGCCGACCAGGTCGGCCTTGTTCACGATCACGAGATCCGCCGACGACAGCTGATCGGCGAACAGTTCGTGCAGCGGCGATTCGTGGTCGAGGTTCGGATCGGCGCGGCGCTGCGCGTCGACGGCCTGCGGGTTCTCGGCGAACTGGCCGCTCGCGGCGGCCGGCCCGTCGACGACGGTCACGACCGCGTCGACCGTGAAGCTGTTGCGGATCGTCGGCCAGTTGAAGGCCTGCACGAGCGGCTTCGGCAGCGCGAGGCCCGACGTCTCGATCAGCACGTGATCGATGTCGGCGCGGCGCTCGACGAGCGCTTCCATCACCGGATAGAACTCCTCCTGCACGGTGCAGCACAGGCAGCCGTTCGCGAGTTCGTACAGCTGGCCCGACGCTTCGCTGCGGGCGCCTTCTGCGCCGTCTGCATCCTCGCAGCCGATCCCGCAGCCCTTGAGGATTTCGCCGTCGATGCCGAGCTCGCCGAATTCGTTGACGATCACCGCGATGCGGTGGCCTTCTGCATGCTGCAGGATGTGGCGCATCAGCGTGGTCTTGCCGCTGCCGAGAAAGCCCGTGACGATCGTGACGGGAAGCTTGCGTAGGGTCATGGTGGGTCCTGTGTCTAAAAGGGAGTCAGGCCGAGAGCGTCACGTCGATCTCGTCGTAGCGTTTGAGGCGGTAGATCGCGGCCGATACGATCCAGCACGCGACGAACAGGCCGATCACGACGTAGCCGAGCATGCCGAAATGCGATGCGACCATCGTCGCGAAATCCCATACCGGGCCCTGCAGCGAGAGTTTGTCCGCGAGCAGCGCGAGCACCTCGATGCCGCCGATCAGCGCGGCAACCAGCACCGACACGAACGTGATCGTCATGTTGTAGTAGATCTTGCGGATCGGCCGCACGTACGCCCAGCGGTACGCGCCCATCATCAGGATGCCGTCGGTCGTGTCGACGAGCGTCATGCCCGCGGTGAACAGCACCGGCAGCACCATCACCGACCAGAACGACAGGCCGCCCTGCACCTGCGTGGCCGAAATGCCGAACAGCGCGATCTCGGTCGCGGTATCGAAGCCGAAGCCGAACAGGAAGCCGACCGGATACAGGTGCCAGCTGCGCGACACGAGGCGGAACAACGGCCGGAACAGGCGGGCCAGCACGCCGCGCTGGTTCATCAGCATGTCGAGGTCGGCGTCGACGATCGGCTCGCCGCGGCGGGCCGCGCGAAACGTCCGGTACACGGAGATCAGGATCAGCAGGTTCGCGGCCGCGAGCACCAGCAGGAAGAACGCCGACACGCTCGTGCTGATCACGCCGCCCCAGGTCTTCATGCTCTCGAAGCGCGCGAGCGACGCCGCGGTCAGCGCGACCGCGACCGACATCACGATCACCACCGTCGAATGGCCGAGCGAGAAGAACAGGCCCGCGCCGAGCGGGCTGCGGCCCTCCTGCATCAGCTTGCGCGTGACGTTGTCGATCGCGGCGATATGATCGGCGTCGACCGCGTGGCGCAGCCCGAACACGTAGGCGAGCAGCGCGGTACCCAGCAGCACGGGCTGGTCGCGAAACGCGATGAAGGCCCAGATCCACGCGCCGACGTTGAATGCGACGAGCAATGAATAGATCGCGACGATTTTGCCGCGCAGCCCGGACGGGCTGTCGTTGAACAGGCGGAAGAACGAGTCGAGCATGATGCTCCTTTGCGAACGGTCGACATGATGAATGCCAACACGGCCGTCGTCGGCCTGCCCGCGGCGCTGGCCGTTCTTCGCCCCGGCCCGCACGCGTGCAGCGGCTGACGGATCGGCGAAGGAAGGGCAACGCCCGGGCGTCCGGCGAACTGCGGCCGTGGACGATGCGCCGCCTCCCCGCGGCGCTGAACCCCAACGTCTCGGCCGGTATCCGGGCTGACGAACACGCCGCTTCGCCTTCCCGGATGCGCGGCATCCAGTGGCGGTCGTCCGCATGCGGCAGGCATGCGGCGAAGCGGCGCTGCATCGCGCTGGGCGCGACGCGTTCGCTTACCGTTGCGGGGGCAGCACAGGTTGGCCCGACTGCGGCGCAGGCAGGCTCCCTGTTTCCCGTTTAACTGCGCGCGCCGGAGGAGCGCGCGCGAGCACCGAAACGCGTGCGAGTGTAGGCGGCGGTGCGGGGAGCGTCAAGGTAAAGGCGGAACGGCCCGCCGCGGCGCGTCCGGCGTGGTGGCGGCATCGCACCGGGGGCGCTTGCGGCGCCCGCGCGGCGGGTTCGCGCGGGCCGACCGCTGTGCTATCGTATGCGCCGCGTTCGGTGCTCGCATGCGCATTCCGCGCACGCAGTTAAACGGGAAACAGGAGGCGGAAGTCCGCCCGGCCTGTGCTGTCCCCGCAACGGTACGCCGCCCGCGCGCCGCGGTTCCCCCCGCACGCGCCCAGGCCGCCCGCGATGCCACTGCCCTTCAGCGGGCGGGAAGGCTGCGGCCTGGCAAGCGGCCAGCCCGGATACCGGCCGACGCAAGGGGCGAGCCCGCTGCTCGCCGAACGCCCGATCCGCGGGGGACGGATGGGGTGCGCTTTCCGCCCGCGTTCGCGCGGGCTTCGCCCGATCCGTCATGCCTTGCCTGTCCGCCGGCCGCCGATGCGCCGCTCGCTGTCCCCTTTCCACTGCCACGACACGGTGTGCGCCGTGCCGCGTCCGATGAGCCGCGCCTGGCTCGTCGGCGCCGGCCCCGGCGACGCCGATCTGCTGACGCTGAAGGCCGTGCGCGCGATCGCCGCGGCCGACGTGCTGCTCGTCGACGATCTCGTGAACCCCGATGTATTGCGCCATGCGCGCGCCGACGCGCGCATCGAGCACGTCGGCAAGCGCGGCGGCCACGCGTCGACGCCGCAGGAAACGATCGTCGCCGCGATGCTCGCGCACCTGCGCGCGGGCCGCAGCGTCGCGCGGCTCAAGGGCGGCGATCCGTTCGTGTTCGGCCGCGGCGGCGAGGAGCTGCTCGCGCTCGGTGCGGCGGGTTTCCCGGTCGAGGTCGTAAACGGCATCACGGCCGGTATCGCGGCCCCGGCCGCGCTCGGCATTCCGGTCACGCATCGCGGCGACGCGCAGGGCGTGATCTTCGTCACGGGCCACGGCGCGGGCGCCGACGAGCCCGACTGGCGCGCGCTGGCCGCGACGCGGATGACGATCGTGATCTACATGGGCATACGCCGGCTCGACACGATCGTGGCCGCGCTGCGTGACGGCGGCGTGCCCGGCGACATGCCGTGCGCGGCGATCGAGAACGCGACGCGCGACGGGCAGCGGCACGCGCTCGCGACGCTCGACACGGTCGTCGAACGCATCGGCGCCGCCGGTATCGGCTCGCCCGCGATCGTCGTGATCGGCCGCGTCGCGGCGCTCGCCGACGATCCGGCGGTGCGCGCGGCGCTCGGCGGCCGCGCATGATGCGCGTCGCGCTCGGCGTCGGTTTCCGCGCGGGCGTGACGGCCGCGCAACTCGATGCCGCGATCCGCGCGGCGCTGGCGCGCTACCCGGGCGCCGAACCGGCCGTCGTCGCGACGCTCGCCGACAAGGCGCGTGCCCGGCCGCTGCGCACGCTGTGCGCACGCCGCGGCTGGCCGCTCGTCGCGTTCGACGCGGCGCAGCTCGCGCGGTGCCCCGAACCGGCCTTGAGCCGCCCGTCGGCTGCCGCGCTCGCGCGTTTCGGCGTCGCGGGCGTGGCCGAGCCGTGCGCGCGGCTCGCGGCGCCCGATGGCCGGCTGCTCGGCCCCAAATCCATCCGGGACGGCGTGACGGTCGCGCTCGCCGGCCCGCTCTGAACCTTTTGTTTCGCTTTCGACAGGACGATTCCCGATGAAGACCGATGCCGAATCCCATCAGCGGATGACCGAACGCCGCCGCGCCGGCCATGAAAAGAAGCAGGCTGCCGCCACGCTGGAAAAGGGCCTGCTGATCGTCAATACCGGCAACGGCAAGGGCAAGAGCACGGCCGCGTTCGGCATGGCCGTGCGCGTGCTCGGCCATGGCATGCGGCTCGGTGTCGTGCAGTTCATCAAGGGCGCGCTGCACACGTCCGAGCGCGACTTCCTCGGCGCGGTCGCGCAATGCGACTTCGTGACGATGGGCGACGGCTATACGTGGAACACGCAGAACCGCGACGCCGACATCGCAACCGCGCGCAAGGGCTGGGACGAGGCGCGCCGGATGATCGAAAGCGGCGAGTACCGGATGGTGATCCTCGACGAGCTGAACACCGTGCTGAAGTACGAATACCTGCCGCTCGACGAAGTGCTCGCGACGCTCGTCGCGCGCCCGGAATCGGTGCACGTCGTCGTCACCGGGCGGCATGCGCCCGATGCGCTGATCGACGCAGCCGACCTCGTCACCGAAATGCGGCTCGTCAAGCATCCGTACAAGGAGCAAGGCGTGAAGGCGCAGCCCGGCGTGGAGTTCTGAGCGATGCCGGCCTGCCCCGCGCTGTTCGTCAGCGCGCCCGCGTCCGGCCAGGGCAAGACGTCGGTGACGGCCGGCCTCGCGCGGCTGCACCGGCGGCTCGGCCGGCGCGTGCGCGTGTTCAAGACCGGGCCGGATTTTCTCGATCCGATGCTGCTCGAACGCGCGAGCGGCGCGCCCGTGCACGCGCTCGACCTCGGCATGGTCGGCGAAGCCGGCTGCCGCGCGCTGCTCGCCGATGCGGCGCGCGACGCGGACCTGATCCTGATCGAAGGCGTGATGGGGTTGTTCGACGGCACGCCGAGCAGCGCCGATCTCGCGGTCGCGTTCGGCGTGCCGGTCGTCGCGGTGATTGCCGCGAAGTCGATGGCGCAGACGTTCGCGGCGATCGCGTTCGGGCTCGCGCGGTTCCGGCCGGAGGTGCCGTTTCACGGCGTGCTGGGCAATCGTGTCGGGTCGCCGCGACACGCGGAACTGCTGCGGCAGGCGCTGCCGGACGACCTGCGCTGGCTCGGGCACGTGCCGGCCGATGCGGGCATCGCGCTGCCGGAACGGCATCTCGGCCTGCACCAGCCGGCCGACATCGGCGATCTCGACGCGCGTCTCGAGCGTGCGGCCGACGTGCTCGCGCAGACGGCGCTCGCCGAATTGCCGCCGGCCGTCGCGTTCGCGGAACCGGACGTTCACGCCGCGCTGCCGCGCGCGCTCGCCGGCAAGCGGATCGCGATCGCGCGCGATGCCGCGTTCTCGTTCATCTATCCGGCCAATCTCGCGCTGCTCGACGCGCTCGGTGCGCAGCTGACGTTCTTTTCGCCGCTTGCGGACGAACCCGTGCCCGACGATTGCGATGCGCTGTTCCTGCCGGGCGGCTATCCGGAACTGCACGCGGCGACGCTCGCGGCGAATGCCGTGACCGCGCGGACGATTCGCGCGCATGCGGCGGCCGGCCTGCCGATCGTCGCGGAATGCGGAGGAATGGTGTATCTGTGCGAATCGCTGACCGACGTGGACGGCGCGACGACGCCGATGCTCGGACTGTTGTCAGGCCATGCGACGATGCAGCGCCGGTTCGCGGCGCTCGGGATGCAGCAGCTGGACACGCGCACCGGGCCGATGCGCGGTCATACGTTTCATTATTCGCGGCTCGATACGCCGCTGGCGCCGGCGGCGACGGCCGCGCGGCCCGACGGCGCGCCCGGAAGCGGCGAAGCCGTGTATCGCGCGGGCCCGATCGTCGCGACCTACATGCACATGTACTGGCCGTCGAATCCGGAGATGGCGGCCGCGCTGTTCGGCGGCACGGCATTCTGACGAAAAATACCCCGGGACACCGCGCGGCTGCGCGGTCAGGGTTTTTCGCGGCCCGGCGCTTCCGAGCGCGAAGTCCGGATCACGGTGCCGTCGGGGGAGAAATGCGCGTTGAACATCGCGTCGCCCGATACGCCGCCCTCGGCCCAGTGCCAGCTCCACACTTCCTCATGGCTCAACGCGTATTGCGCGACCTCGGTCGGCTTGCCGAGCAGTTGCCGTACGTCGTCCTTCGACATCCCCGGCACGACCTTCGCGATGTTCGCCGCCGTCAGCGCCTGCGTGATCGACACGAGCCGGCCGTCGGGCCCGAAATCGAGCATGTACGTGCTCGTGCCGTACGGGCCGCGCGGATACTCGAAACGCTGCGAGCCGTCGTCGCCCTGCCGGACCATCTCGGGCTTGCCCGCCTGGCGCAGCACGTCCTCGGTCGTCGAGACGCCCGGCCGCAGATTGCCGAACGCCATCGGATCGGGCTTGATCGCATTCACCGCGTCAGCCACCTTCTGGTCGTCGCATCCGGCCGCCAGAACGCCGACCGCGCAAGCCGTCAGCGCGGTCAGAAACTGTTTTCGCATGTCGTCCACACCTGTATTCATCGAGCCGATCCGGCGTCGCGCGCAGCGTAGCACGCGGCCCGTGCCGTCGATGTCAAGGAGCGTCAAATTCAGCGCGTGAGCGTTTCCAATGGAACAGGAGCCTGGGCGAGGGTTTGCGGTAGCTCTTGTGTAGCGCCTTTGGCGCGTTTCCAATGCGTCCCGCGCGGCCGGTGTCATGGCCGCGCGGGGGCGCACCGGGCGGCGGTGCCCACGTCGATGCGACGCGGCGTCACACCAGGAAGGTCTCCGCCAGCTTGACCCAGTACGATGCGCCGATCGGCAGCGCCGCGTCGTTGAAGTCGTAGCCGGGGTTGTGTACCATGCAGCCGCCCTCCCCGTCGCCGTTGCCGATGATCAGGTAGCAGCCCGGCCGCTTCTCGAGCAGGAACGCGAAATCCTCGCTGCCGGTGAGCGGCACCATCCCGTCGATCAGGTTCGCTTCGCCGACCCACCCGCGCGCGACACCGCGTGCGAACGCGGTCATCTCCGCATCGTTGACGAGCACCGGATAGCGACGCTGGTAATCGATCGTCGCGGTCGCGCCGAACACGGCCGCCTGCGCATGAACGACTTCCTTGATGCGTGTCTCGAGCAGGTCGCGCACCTCGGGCTTCAGCGCGCGCACGGACAGGCGCATCTGCGCACGGTCGGGAATCACGTTCGGCGCCTCGCCCGCGTGGATCGCACCGACCGTGACGATCGCCATGTCGAGCGGCGATACGTTGCGCGAGACGATCGTCTGCAGCGCGATGACGATCTGCGCGCACACGACGACCGGGTCGATCGCCTTGTGCGGCACCGCGCCGTGGCCGCCCCGCCCCTGCACGTCGATGGTCACGGTATCGGACGACGCCATGAACGGCCCCGGCAGGAAGCCGAACTTGCCCGTCGGGAAGCCCGGCATGTTGTGCATCGCGAAGATCGCGTCGCACGGGAACTGCTCGAACAGCCCGTCGTCGAGCATTTTCTTCGCGCCGCCGAGCCCTTCCTCGGCCGGCTGGAAAATCAGGTTCAGCGTGCCGGAAAAGCGGCGCTCGCGCGCCAGGTGCTTCGCGGCCGCGAGCAGCATCGCCGTGTGGCCGTCGTGACCGCACGCGTGCATCTTGCCGGGGATCGTGCTCTGGTACGGCAGGCCGGTCGACTCGTGGATCGGCAGCGCGTCCATGTCGGCACGCAGGCCGAGGCGCTGCGTGCCATTGCCCACCTTCAGCTGCGCGACGACGCCCGTGCCGCCGAGCCCGCGCTGCACCGTGTAGCCCCACGCCTGCAACTGCCCGGCGACGAGATCGCTCGTCGCGAATTCCTCGAAGCCCAGTTCGGGGCGGGCATGAATGCGGTGCCGGATCTCGATCATTTCGTCGGCGAGGCCTGCGGGGATCACGCTGTGCGTCACGGTGTCGTCTCCTGGGTTCCGTGGGGAATGTGCAGGCAAGGATAGTCGGTTGAGCGGCAACCTGACAGACAGAAAGTCGTCGCTGAGACAACCTTGAGTTGCCGGTCTATCCTCCGGCACAAGACGAATCGCACGGCGGGAGGAAACCGGCCATTCGGGCGACTGCCGGCCACGCATCGGGATGCGGGACACTGCGAGTTCGTCTTGATTTCTCGGGTGGGAGTGCACGTTGAGTTCCGTTCGTCATTCCGGAATAATCCCGTCCCATCAAAGGGTTGAGCGTTCTTGTTCATTTTTTGACGGTTGTACATTTTTTGTGTACGCTGGCAGAAAAGTGAACAAGCGATCCACCCCGATGCCCGAGAACGCCACCCTGCCGATAGCGGAACAGCACGTGCTCGACGAAGCCTGCGCCGCGTTCGAACGCGCGACCCGGCGCTTCCGTGCGCGGCCTGTGCGCGTGCCGGCCGCCTATGACGCGCATGCCGACGCGATGATCCGTTTCGCCATTGCCGGGCAGGCCTTCGAGATGCCGGCGGCGGTGAGCGTCGGGGTCGAATCGGTGCAGGACGCACGCGCGGCGCTGCGCCGGCGCGGCGGCGCCCCGCTGCCCGGCGAGCGGCCGCTGATGCTGGTTGCGCCGTACGTATCGGTCGAGCTGGCCGCCCGCCTGACCGATCAAGGCATCCCGTTTCTCGACACGGCCGGCAATGCGTGCCTGATCCAGCCGGAAGCGACCGTGATGATTTCCGGCCGGCCGAAACCCGCCCGCACGCCGCGCCGGCAGGCATCGCGCGCGACGACGCCCAAGGGGCTGGCCGTGATGTTCGCGCTCGCGACGCAGCCGGGCCTCGTCGCGCAACCGTACCGGGCGATCGCTGCCGCGTCGGGCGTCGCGCTCGGCACGGTCAATCTCGCGATGGACGACCTGCTCGCGCGCGGCCTTGTCGCGCAGCGGCGCAACGGCGAACGGCTGATGCCCGACTGGCCGCGCTTCATGCAGGAATGGGTCGCGCTGTATCCGAGCCGCCTGCGCGCGAAACTGCCGGCCCGGCGGTTTGCCGCGCTCGCGCCCGACTGGTGGCGCGGCTTCGATTTCGCGGCATTCGACGCGCGGCTGGGCGGCGAACCCGCGGCCGACTTGCTGACGCACGACCTGAAGCCGGCCGCGATCACCGTCTATACGCATGGCGCCGTGTCGAACCGCCTGCTGCTCCAGGCACGCCTGCGCCCGGACGAGCGTGGCGACGTCGAGCTGCTCGAAGCCTTCTGGCCGCCGTCGCCGGCGCTCGACTGGCGCGAGCAGGACGTGCCGCTCGTGCCGCCGCTGCTGATCTACGCGGATCTCGTCTCGTCCGGGGACAGTCGCAATCTCGCCGCCGCCGAACACATCCATGACCGATACCTCGCCCGCCCGCCCGCTTGAAGTCGACGCGCGCCGGCCGCTCGAGCCGGCGGCGGTCGCGCTGCTGCAGGCGGTCCGCGCGGCCTGCGCGCAGCTCGACGCGGCATTCGTCGTCGCCGGTGCGACCGCGCGCGACATCCTGATGTGGCATGTCCACGGCATCCGCCCGGTGCGTGCGACGCGGGACGTCGACGTCGCGGTGTGCGCGGTGAGCTGGCCGTTTCACGAACGGCTCGTCGACGCGCTCGTCGCGACCGGGCGATTCGCGCGTGCGCCGAAGCATCAGCAGAAACTGCTGTTCGACAGCGGGACGCAAGGCTTTCGCACGGAACTCGATCTCGTGCCGTTCGGGCCGCTCGAAACGCCGCCCGGCGAAATCGCGTGGCCGCCTGGCGGCGATTTCGTGTTGAATGTGCTGGGCTTTCAGGAGGCGATTGATACGGCGCTGGTCGTGTCGATCGCGGCCGACGTCGCGGTGCCGGTGGCGAGCCTGCCGGCCCTTGCGCTGTTGAAGTTGCTCGCGTGGAAGGACCGGCGCGCGCGCCAGAACAGCGACGCGTACGACCTGTTGTTCCTGCTCACGCATTTCCACGACGCAGGCAATCGCGAGCGCATCTGGGACGTGGCGCCCGACCTGCTCGAGCAGCACGGTTTCCAGCCTGAGGTGGCGGCGGCTGCGCTGCTGGCGCGCGATGCGCAGCGGATTGCTTCGCCGCCGACGTACGATGCGATCCGCGCGCTGTTGTCCGACGAAGCAATCTACGCGACGCTCGGGCAGGATCTGCAGGCCCGCGCGTTCGCGCTGCTGCCGGGGGAATTCAGCGCGGACGCCGACCGGTATCTCGACGCGTTCCGCCGCGCCTTCCTCGCGGATCCGCCTGTTCCTCGCGCGTGACGTGCGACCGCGCGGGCGCCACGCCATCGCGCATTCACGACCTCAGGCCGAGGCCGCCCAGTCTTCGAGCGACAACCCCGCGACGCGGCCGAACTCGCGACGATTGTTCGTGACGAGCACGGCACCGGCCGCGATCGCGTGACCGGCGATCGACGCATCGTTTGCGCCGATCGGCGTGCCGCGCGCGGCGAGGTCGGCGCGAATCGCCGCCGTTGCATCGACCGCCGCGGTATCCCACGACAACACGCCGTCCAGCCGAGCGACAAAGGCCGTCACGAGTTCCGCATGCTTCGGCGATGCCTTTCTGCCGACCGCGCCGAACCGCATTTCCGCATAGGTAATCGCCGACACGACGATCCGGTGCTGCGCATTGACGCACGACTGCAGCCGGGACAACACCACCGGTGGGCGCTCGCGCATGATGAACGAACAGATGTTCGTATCGAGCATGTAGAGCGTGGTCACCGGCCCGACTCCGTCGGTGCGGCGTCATCGGCGCCGGACAAGTCGAAACGGCCGGATTCGACGACAGCCGGGCGCTCGACGAGGAAGTCGGCATCGGCCAGCGGTTCACTCGCGAGCGACAGCCACGTCGGCCGCACCGGCCGCAGCAGCAGCGTGTCGCCCTCGCGGCGGATCTCGAGTTCCGTCACCCCCTCGAATTCCATGTCCTTCGGGATGCGGATTGCCTGGTTACGGGCGTTCTTGAAAATGGAAACGGTGCGCATGAGCCACTCCAATGGAGTACGATGCGTCCATTCTAGGCATATGCTGGCATATGTCAATATCGGGCGGCGCGGATGCGGGATCGCGCCTGATGCTGTCGCGGGTGTGCTTGCCATGTCGTCACGACCTGTCTGCGATGAGGGAGCGACCATTCTTCCTCATGCCGCCCACCCGATCCATATCCCGAACGGCCGATGCGCGCCCCCTGCAAGCCGCGCGAAACGTCCACGCTTGCGAATCGACGTTTCGACGAATCGACGCCTCGACACTTCGCGCCCCCGTCCCCGTCACGGCAACCGGAAAGTGTCGAAGAATGTTTCGCGCTCCATCACGGTAAGCGCCGCGCGCTTGTGCGGGAAATCGAACTCCTTCAACGTATGGAACCCGAGCCGGTGCATGTACGCGATATGCCGCACGTGATCGACGCGCGGCTCGCCGACGAGCCGCTGCGTGCGCGGTTCGTCGACGAACATGTAGTGCAGCACCCCGCTCCACCATGCATGCAGCTTGCCCGCGCTCTGGAAGCGCGAGTCGCCGATCAGCAGGTGCAGCCCGCGATCGTAGTCGTGCGCGTCGTAGAACGGCGCGAGGCGGTCCTCCTTCGCCCAGTAGAACTCGAAATAGCCGAACGGCGTGTCGTCGAAATAGCCGATCATCGGATGCATGTGCGGATCGGCGAGCCGCTCCGCGAGATACGCGGCGTGCTCGTCGAGCGTGCCGCGCTGATCCCAGAAATGCGCGACGCGATCGAGGTTCATCCAGTCGCTGAACAGCTGCGCATGTGCAGCGATGTCGACGGTGCGCAGGCTGAACGTCATCCCGACCTGCGGCATGTAGCGCGCATAGATCTCGCCGGCCGGCGACGGAGGCCGCACCGGGTGCCGGTGGCCGTTCGTGATCGTGTAGCGCAGCGGCATCCCGCCCGACGCGGGGGCCTTCAGCCACGGCCGCGGGTTCTGCCAGAACGTCGCGCGCGATGCGGTGACGCGCAGCCGGTCGCCCGCGATCCGCGCGCCGTCGATCACGCCTTCGCGCACCGCGCGCGCGACGTACGACGCAACGGCCGCCGGATCGGCGCCGCCGAGCGGCACCGACACCGTCGCCGCGTCGTGCCGCGTGTCCGTGTTGAACAGCGCGACGAATTCCGCGAGCAGCGCCGCCGGCGGATCGCCGGGCCGCCACGCGTCGAGCGTGCGCTCGACGGCGGGCGGCTCCTGCCCGTGCGCGGCGCCGTCGAGTGCCGCGGCCACCTCGCCTTCGACCGCGTCTGCCGCGTTGGCCGGTTTCGTCAGCGTGTCTTCCATCACAGTGCTCCCGCGTCGTGGCGGTCGGCGAGGATGTGCAGCCCCCGCTCGAGCGCCGGAAACAGGCTGCGCTGGAAGTTGTTCCAGCGCAGTTCGAGAATCGTGTCGTCCGGCGCGATCGGCGTGTCGAGCACGTCGCAGATCACCTCGCCGGAATCGATGCCGTTGTCGACGTAGTGGAACGAGGCGCCCGTCATCGTCACCGGTTCGATGCGCGAGGTCGCGCCGCTCGCCCAGTCGACCCGTTCGCCGCGCGCGCCGTGCAGCGCGTCGAGCGTCGCCCACGCACCGCGCCGCTGGTACGGCGAAGCGTCGGCCGTAATGCCGGGATGGATGTTCGCGATGCGGCGGTGAAAGCGCGCGCCGGGACGCACGAGCTCGTCGAGGATCACGAGCAGCCCGTCGAGCACGACCACGTCGGCGTCGAGTTCGAGCAGGCGTTCGAGCAGGCGGCGCTCGAACGCCTGCTTGCCCGTCACGCGCTCGCGCGCGTCGCGCGGCAGCCGGCGGTACGTCGATGCAATCGTGCAGAACAGTTCGTCGACCGGCCGGCCCTGCACCGTCAGCCCGTCGGGCAGGATCCACGGGCGGCCCGGCGTGCGCGCGAAGCCGTAGTCGGCGACCTTCGCGCGGTCGGCCGGCGAGCCTGCGTCGTCGTCGACGATCACGCCCTTGAGCGCATAGCGTTCGCCGAGCGGCGAGTCGTTCAGGCGCTCGACGAGGAATTCGAGCGGCGCCTTCATGTAGCGCGTGCCGCCCCGGTAGGCGACCGGCTGGCCGGCGCGATCGGCCGCGCCGTTGCGCAGCGACTGGATGTAGACGAGATTTTTCTTCGGCATGGAGGCGTCGTGGAAAAAACGGACGACGGCGCCGCGGCCCGCCCGCGCCGGCCCGAAGGCCGGCCGGGGCGCCGCCGCGCGCGGCGTCACCAGTTGTATTTCGCGGTGGCGAGCACCGTGCGGTCGGTCCCGAAAATGCAGACGCTCGTCGACTGGCAACCGCTGATGTAGTGGCGGTTGAACAGGTTCGTCCCGTTCACGGCGAAGCGCCAGTTGCGCGTGTCGTAGTGCACACCCGCGTCGAACAGCGTGTAGCTCGCGACCGTCAGCGAGTTGTCGGCCGCACCGGCCGACGCGCTCTGGTAACGCACGCCGCCGCCCAGGCCGAAGCCCGTGAGCGGCCCCGTGTGCCACGTCCAGTCGGCCCACAGCGACGCCATCTGGCGCGGTCGCGGAATGTCGACCGGCCAGTTGTTCAGCGATGCGTCGTTCGCCTTCACGTTCTTCACGTCCTGGTAGACGTAGGACGCGATCAGCGACAGGTTGCGCGTGAGCTTGCCGGTCGCGTTCAGCTCGATCCCGCGCGAGCGCACTTCGCCCGTCTGGACCGACGTCGTGCCGGACGGATCGAGATTGAGCGGCGTCGACGTGAGCACGTTGGTCTGGTTGATCTGGTAGATCGCCGCGCTCAGCATCAGGTTCTTGCCGGGCGGCTGCCAGCGCAGGCCGGCCTCGATCTGCTTGCCGCGGGTCGGCTGCGGCAGGCCGCCGCCGTACAGGTTCACGCCGATCAGCGGGTTGAACGACGTCGCGTAGCTGACGTACGGCGACAGCCCGTAGTCGCCCTGGTAGGTGAGGCCCACGCGGCCGGTGAACGCGCTGATGTCGGCCTTCGACTGCGTGCCGCCCTCGCGGTCGTCCATCCGCTGGTTGACCCAGTCCTCGCGGCCGCCGAGCGTCAGCGTCCAGCGGTTCCACTTGACCTGGTCCTGCACGTACAGCCCGAACGTGTTCATCGTCGTGTACGTGTTGGTGCGGTACGTGGTGTTCGGCGGCGAGAACACGGACAGCGTGACGGGCGTGTAGACCGGGTTGTAGATGTTCAGCGTCGGCGCGGCGGCCAGCCATTCGCTGTCGGTCGCGGTCTGCCGGTTGTACTGGAAGCCGAGCAGCAGCGTGTGCTCGAGCGGCCCCGTGCCGAAGCGGCCCTGCAGGTTGTTGTCGATGTCGAAGCGGCTGTAGTTCGTCTGGAACACGCCGGCCCAGCGGTTGATGTCGGTCAGGCTGCCGTCCGCGAAGCCCGCGCCGAACACCGAGCCGTTGTCGAGCGACAGGTGCATCCAGCGCACGTTCTGGCGGAACGTCCACGTCGAATTCAGATTCCGCTCGAACTGGTAGCCGAGCGACCACTGCTTCTTGCGGTAGTAGTTGAAATCCGGATCGCCGCCGTAGACGTCCTTGTCGAGCTGCCCGTTCGGGTTCGGCAGCACCGTGCCTTGCGCCGGCAGGAAGTTCGACGAGATGTCGCCCCAGTCCTGCAGGTACGTGGCGGACAGCGTCAGCGACGTGTCCGCGTCCGGACGCCAGCGGAACGACGGCGCGAGCGCAACGCGCTGGTCGTTGTTCGGGCCGGTCAGCGCGTTGCCGTCGCGCGCGACGCCGACGAACCGGTACGCATACTTGCCGTCCGCATCGAGCTTGTCGCCGACGTCGATCATGAACTGCTTGCGCGCATAGTTGCCGAACTGCACGCCGGCTTCGCGCACGCGTTCGCCGTCGGCCGTCTTGGTCTGCACGTCGATGATCGCGCCCGGGTCGCCGGCGCCGTACAGCACCGACGTCGGCCCGCGCAGCACGGTGATGCTGTCGATCATGTACGGATCGACGCGCCAGCTCGACAGGTTCAGCGTGTTCGGCACCTGCAGGCCGTTCACGTACGCGGTCGGCGTGAAGCCGCGCAGCGCCGCGTACCAGTCGGAACGGTTGTCCGAGCCGTACGACGAGAAACCCGGCACGTAGCGCAGCGCCGCGTTCACGTCGGTCGCGCCGGTCATCTCGATCTGCTGCGCGGTGACGATGTTGATCGTCTGCGGGATTTCGTTGATCGACGTATCGGTCTTGGTGCCGGTCCGGCTGCGCTTCGCGACGAGCCCGACCGTGCCGTCGCCTTGCGAGCCCGCGTTGACGTTGATCGCCGGCAGCGTGCCGGTCGTCGGGCCATTCTGCGCGCCGGTCGACGTGCTTGCCGCCGCACTGGCCGCCGCACCATTCTGCGCACTGCCGGCCGACACCGCGGCACCTGCGTTCACGGCCGGCGCCGTCTGGGCGTATGCATGCCCTGCCGCCATCCCGAACGCCACGCTCGCCGCGGCTGCGATCGCACGCACACGCGTGCCTGTTGCCCACTCCATCTTTCTCTGCTCCACTTTTTTGATGCGGTCTCCGACCGCGCCTTTGTCAAAGAGCGAAAGCCATGCGGCCCGCGCTCGCCCCGTTTTGGTGTCGTTGTTCATGCAGCGCCCGGACCGCCCCGTCGTCATGGCCGGGCGCGATCCCTTCTTCGAGCGACGCGCAGATCTCGTCCGCACGACGCGCGAGGACCGACAGCAGCGTGTCGGACAGGCCGTGGCTGTCTTCGCAGCAGCCTTGCAGGTAGATGCGCGGCGCGAAGTGCTCGGGCGTCGCGAGCAGGTAGTCGCGCGTGACGTCGCCGCGCGTGAGCGCATCGCCCAGGTGCGGCGCGAGTCCTTCGAGCAGCGCCGAATGCGTGTCGCGCCGGTAGCCGGTCGCCAGCACCAGCGCGTCGAAGCGTTCGACGTGCGTCGCGCCGCTCATCCGGTCGCGCAGCGTCAGCTCGATGCGGCCGTCGGCGGTGCGCACCGCGGCCTCGATCGCGCTGTTCGCGCGCAGCGCGTGACGCGGCGTGCCGTCGATGCGCTGCAGATACAGCATTTCGTAGATCTGCTCGATCAGCGGCCGGTCGACCACCGCGTAGTTGGTGTCGCGATAGCGCTCGAGCAGCGCGCGGCGCGCGTCGTGCGGCTGCGCGTAGACGACGTCGGTGAACGCGGGGCTGAAGATCTCGTTGACGAACGGGCTGTCGTCGGCCGGTTTCAGTGCGCCCGCGCGCATCACGAGGCTCGCGTCGACGTGCGGGAAGCGGCGCGCGAGGTCGATGAACACCTCGGCCGCGCTCTGCCCCGCGCCGATCACCGCGACGCGACGACGCTCGCCGTCCGGCGACGCGACCAGCCGGTCGATGGCGGTCAGGTAGGACGACGAATGGATCACGCGGTCGCGGCCGAGCGCGGCGAACGCGTCCGGCACCGCCGGCGTGCCGCCGACGCCGACCGACAGCGCACGCGTCACGCGCTGGCGTTCGCGGCCGGCCGCATCGCGCGACAACACGCGCAGCGCATCGACGCGCGCGCCGTCGCCGTGAACGGGCTCGATCGCCGTGACGGTTTCGCTGTAGTGGACGTGCTCGTCGAACGCGTCGGCGACCCAGCTCAGGTAGTCGTGGAATTCGACGCGGGTCGGATAGAAGTTCTTCAGGTTGACGAATTCGTTCAGCCGGCCGCGTTCGAACAGATAGTTGATGAACGTGTAGCGGCTCTTCGGATCGCGCATCGTGACGAGATCCTTCAGAAACGAGATCTGCATCCGGCAGTCGTCGAGCAGCATGCCGCGGTGCCAGCCGAATTCCGGCTGGCGTTCGACGAAGCAATGCACGAACGGACGCGTGCCGCGGCGTTCCGCGAGGCGCACGGCCAGCGCCAGGTTCGACGGCCCGAAGCCGACGCCGATCAGGTCGAATACGGTTTCTCTCTGCATGTCTCTCAGCTCCCTTGTCGGTGAAACCGGCTCGTCAGACGTGACGGCCGGAGAAGAAGGTCTCGCGCAGCGTGCGCATCCACAGCGGCTGCCCGCCGGCGAGCGCCAGGCGGCGCTGCCGCGCGAAGCCATGCCGCGCGAGGGTATCGACGACCCGCGCGCGGCCGGCCGGGACCGCGCAGCCGACCGCTTCGGTGCGCGGGTCGTCGAGAAACAGGTAATGCACGACGGACGGCAGCCAGCCCGCCACGCAATGCGGGCCGCGCCAGCGCGATGCGCCGACCAGCATCCGCAGCCCGCGGTCGTAGTCGCGCGCGCCGACGTGCGGCGCGAGCGGGTCTTCCTTCAGCCAGTACGCCTCGACGTACGCGAACGGTTCGCCGTCGAAGCAGCCGACGAGCGGGCTCACGTGCGGATCGGCATCGGGCGCCGTGCCGTGCGCGCCGGGCTGCGCGCCCGGCCAGCCGTCGCGCACGCGCGGCTCGTCGAACCAGTGCGCAAGGCGCGCGGCATCCTCGCCCGGCTGCCAGCCGCGCAGCGTGAAGCGCACGCCGAGCGCCGGCAGGTCGCGCGCATACACGTCGCCGCGCGGCGCGGGCGGCCGGCGCGGATGACGCCGGCCGTCGGTCAGCATCGGCAGCGTCGCGCACGGCAGATGCGCGCCGACGCGCCACAGATCGGCCTGCTGGGCCCAGCCCTCGCGCATGCACCGGCCGCCGTCGGCCAGCACGCCGCTCGCGCGCAGCGCATCGAGCGCGACCGCCGGCCATGCGGCCGGGTCGAGCCGGATCGCCGCGTGGCGCGCGCTGTCCGAAAACGCCGCGGCGAGCGCGGCCAGCAGCGCGCGGCGCTGGTCGGCCGGCGCCGCACGGTGGTTGTAGGCGACGAGGCGCAGCGCGCCGTCGTCGCCGAGTTGCGCACGCAGCAACTGCGCGCCGATGCCGTCGCCCTGTGCGACGCGGATCTCCGTGCCGTCGCGCACCGCGAACAAGCCGTCCGCGAACGCGAGGCGGTACGTATCGAGCATCGTGAATCCGTCCGGGCGCACTTCAGCCAGCATCGCGCACCTCCAGCCGCGTGTGCGCCGCTGCGTCGAGATGCGTGCCGAGCGCCGCGAGCGTCGGCGCCGCGAACACGTCGGCCACCGTCAGCGCGTGCCCGGCGCGGCTCGCCGCATCGACGAACCGCACGACGTCGAACGACGTCGCGCCGGCCTCGAACAGATCGGCATCGGGCGCGGGCGCGGCCGTCGCGAACGTGTCCGACCACAGCGCGGCGAGCGCGGCAGCCGTGGTCGGCGCGCGCGATGACGCCGTCGCATGGTTCGCGTTGCCGGCCGGTGCGATCGCGACCGCTGCCCGCGCGGCGAACAGCGCATCGGGCACGCCGAGCGGCGCTTGCGCCGCACCGGCGAAACGCGCGACTTCGTCGTGGTAAAGATCGACGAGCGCATCGACGAAGCGGCCGTCGAGCAGTTCGTCCGCATAGGAGAACGCGGCGCTCACGCGGCCGTCCGGATGCTCGACGACGTCCAGCTCCAGCGTGAACACGACGCGATGACGCACGTCGTCGAAGCCGGCGAGCGACAGGCCGGCCCAGTCGCGTGCGGCCGCGCCGGTCGGACGCAGGTAGTTGAACATCACCTGGAACAGCGGATTGGCCCGCGCGGCACGCGGCGCGCGCAGCGCCGCGACGACGTCGGCGAACGGCACGTCCGCATGCGCATACGCGGCGAGCGCCGTGTCGCGCACCTGGGCGAGCACGTCCGCGCGGCGGGCCGTGGAATCGAGCCGCGTGCGTACGACCACCGAATTGATGAAGAGACCGAGCGCGTCGCGTGCGGCTTCACCCGTGAGTTCGCGCGTCGATGCCAGCACGCCGACCGGCTGGTCGGCCGCGCCGGTCACGCGGAACAGCGCGGTATTGAGCGCCGCATGCAGCAGCATCGGCAACGTCGCGTGCGACGCCGACGCGGCATCGCGCGCGGCACGGATCAGCGACGCGTCGAACTCGAACGCGATGCGCGCCGCACGCCATTGCGGCACGGCCGGCGCGTCGGCGCGCTGCGGCAGCATGGGCGGCGGCAGGTCGGCCAGCGTGTCGCGCCAGTACGCGACGCGGGCCGGCTGGCACGGCGCGGGCAGCACGAGCGGCGTGTTTTCTGGCGTTGTTGTCGTCGTCGAAGAGGCCCGGGCCGCTTCGCCGCGCACGAGCGCGACATAGCGCGCGCGCACCGCGTCGAGCCACAGCTCGATCGATTCGCCGTCCGACACGATGTGATGGATCGTCACCGACAGCACGTGATCGTCCGCGCCGAGCCGCAGCACGCGGGCGCGCCACAGCGGCGCGTCGGCCGCGAGATCGAACGGCGCGAGCGCATCGGCGCCGGTCAGCGCCGCCGCGCGCGCGAGCGCGTCGGGCTGCGCGGACAAGTCGACGACCGGCAGCGCGACGCTCGCCGCGGCGTCGATCCGCTGGCCCGGCAGCATGCCGTCGCGCGCGACGAGCCGCGTGCGCAGCGCCGGATGCGCGGCCGCGACCGCCGAAAACGCCGCGCGCAGCGCATCGACGTCGAGCGGGCCGCGCACGCGCAGCGCGACCGGAATGTTGTATGCGGCGCTGTCCGGCTGCGCGCGCCACAGGAACCACAGGCCGAGTTGCGCGGGCGACAGCGGCCACACGCCGTGCGCATCGGGCTTCACCATCGCGACGCCCGGCGCCGCGGCGCCGGCGTGCGCGGCGCGCGGCGCATCGGCCACCTGGCGCGCGTATTGCGCGAGCACCGGCGCTTCGAACAGCGCGCGCACCGGCACGTCGCGGCCGAGCCGCTCGGCAACGCGCGTCGCGACGCGCACCGCCGCCAGCGAATGGCCGCCGAGTTCGAAGAAGTGATCGCCGCGGCCGACGCGCTCGACGTTCAGCACGTCGCGCCAGATCGCCGCGAGCGCCGTTTCGTCGCCGTCGTGCGGCGCCTCGTAGGCACGTTCGACGCGCACCGGCGCCGGCAGCCGCGCCCGATCGACCTTGCTGTTCGCGTTGCGCGGCAGCGCGTCGAGCACGATCAGCTGCGCGGGCACCATGTAGTCGGGCAGCGTGCGGCGCAGATGTGCGTCGAGCGTCGCGGCCTCCACCGGTTGCGCGGCCGCCTGCGCGTCGGCGGTCAGTTCGACGTACGCGACGAGCTGCGCCTGCGCGCCCTGCCCGTGCACGACCGCGCACGCTTCGCGCACCGCGTCGTGCGCGGCCAGTTGCGCCTCGATCTCGCCGAGTTCGATGCGCAGCCCGCGCAGCTTCACCTGGTGATCGACGCGGCCGATGAAGTCGAATACGCCGTCCGCGCGCCGCCGCACGAGGTCGCCCGTGCGATACAGGCGTGCGCCCGGCGCGCCGTACGGATCGGGCACGAAGCGCTCGGCCGTCAGCGCGGGACGGTCGAGATAGCCGCGCGCGACGCCGATCCCCTCGCCGCCGAGGTACAGCTCGCCGATCACGCCGACCGGCAGCGGATGCAGCCGCGCGTCGAGCACGTGCGCGGTGCGCGCGCCGACCAGCGTGCCGATCGGCAGGTACGCGGCGTCGCCGAGCGTCGCGAGATCGTCGCCGGGACGGAACATCCACAGCGTCGGCGTGATCACGGTTTCGGTCGGGCCGTAGCCGTTGACCACGCGTACTTTCGGCATCGCGCGGCGCAACATCGCGAAGGCTTCGCGCGACGTCGCCTCGCCGCCGACGGTCAGCGAGCGCAGCGTCGGCGGCGCGCCATGCACGAGCGCCCATTCGGCAAGCTGTGCGGCGCAGCCGGGCGGCACGTAGGTCATCGTCACGCCGTCGCGAATCATCATCGCGCAGGTCTGCGCGGGCGGCCACAGCACGTCGGCCGTCACCGACACGGCGGCGCCCGACAGGTACTGCGAAAACCAGCCTTCGTGCGCGCCGTCGAAGTTGACCGACTGGAACAGCAGGAACACGTCGTGCTCGCCCGCGCCGTAGCGCTCGGCGATCGCCACGCAATGCCGCGCGAACGCCGCGTGATCGACGATCACGCCCTTCGGCTTGCCGGTCGAGCCGGACGTGTAGATCGCGTACGCCGCATGGCCGGGCAGCACGTCCGGCAGCGCGACGTCCGCGGCTTCGTCGAGCGCGTCGACTTCGTCCGCGCGCCAGACGCGCAGCGCCGGCAGCTCGGGCAGCGAGGCGGCGCTCGCGGCGTCGGTCAGCACGTGCGCGATGCCCGCGTCGCCGACGATCTGCGCGAGCCGTTCGCGCGGATGCGCCGGATCGAGCGGCACGAACGCGGCGCCCGACTTCAGCACCGCGATCAGCGCGACCAGCAGGTCGACCGAGCGCTGCAGCGCGACGCCGACGCGCATCTCGGGCCGCACGCCGGCCGCGACGAGATTGCGTGCGATGCGGGCCGCGCGCGCGTCGACCTCGCCGCGCGTCAGCGCGCGATCGATGTCGGCGACACCGCGTGCGTCGGGCCGTGCGTGCGCGTGCGCTGCGATCCGCGCGTGCACCGGCACGAACGGTTCGGCTTCGGCCGCGCCCGCCGGTGCGTTCCACGCGAAGAGTTGCGCGAGTTCGTCGGCCGGCAGCCAGTCGAGATCGCCGATCGGCATGTCGGGGCGCGCGAGCGCATCGCCGAGCAGCGTGACGAAGCGCGCGGCCAGCCGCGCGATCGCGTCGCCGTCGAACAGGTCGAGCGCGTAGATGAATGCGGCGTCGAACGTGCCGTCGGGCGTCGCCTCGACGGCAAGCGTCAGGTCGAATTTCGCGGAAGGCGTGCCGGACGGCAGCAAGGTTGCCGATGCCGCGCCCAGCGCCGGCAGCGCGCGGCGCTCGCCGTATGCGGCCATCACCTGGAACAGCGGATGGTGGCTGGCGCTACGCGGCACGCCGAGCGCGTCGACGACCTGCTCGAACGGCACGTCCTGATGCATCTGCGCATCGACGAGCGCGCGCTGCGTGCGCGCGACCAGCGACGCGAAATCGCCGTGCGCGGGCACGTCGACATCGATCGCGAGCGTGTTGACGAAAAAGCCGATCAGGCCGGCCGTTTCCGCGCGCTCGCGGTTCGCGGCCGGCACGCCGACGCAGATCCGCGCATCGCCGGTCGCGCGCGCGAGCAGCGCGTCGAGCGCCGCGAGCAGCACCGCGAACGGCGTCGCGCCCGACGCGGCCGCGAACGCGCGCAGCCGCGCGCCGGTGTGTGCGTCGAGGGAAAACACGTGACGCGCACCGCGTGCGCTGCGGCGCGCCGGCCGCGCTGCGGCACCGGGCAGCGTCAGCACGCCGCGTTGCGGGTCGAGGCGCTCGCGCCAGAACGCCAGCTGCCGATCGCGCTCGCCGGCATCGAGCCAGCGGCGTTGCCACAGCGCATAGTCCGCATACTGGATCGGCAGCGGCGCGAGCGGCACCGGCGCGCCCGACGCATACGCGCGATAGAACGCCGCGAGCTCGAACCGCATCACGTCCGACGACCAGCCGTCCGACACGATGTGGTGAACGGTCAGCGCGAGCCAGTGATGCGTCGCGTCGAGACGGATCAGGTGTGCGCGCATGAGCGGCGCCGCGCCGAGATCGAACGCGGCGGCTTCGTCGGCGGTCGCGATGCTTTCGGCGCGTGCCATGCGCTGCGCGTCGGGCAGCGCTTCGAGACCGGTCTCGCGCCACGGGCAGCGCAGCGGCGGATGGATCGTCTGCGCGACGCCGTCCTCCGCTTCGTCGAAGGTCGTGCGCAGCGCTTCATGGCGCGCGATCAGCGCATCGCACGCGAGCCGCAGCGCGTGCGCGTCGAGCGGGCCTGTCAGCGCGAGCCGCTCGGTGATGTGATACGCGTCCGGCGCGTCGATCAGCCGCGCGTGCAGCCACAGCCGCGTCTGCGCGAACGATGCCGGCACACGGTCGCCGCGCGGCGTGCGCGGAGGGATCGGCAGCATGCGAAAGTCGATGCCGGCCGCGCCGAGCTTGTCGATGAACACCGCGCGCTGCGCGTCGGGCAATTGCGCGAAACGCGTCGCGAGTGCGAGCCAGTCGGGTTGCATCCTCGTCATCCGTCGTCCTTATTGGGTTTCCAGTTCGCCGAGCAGCGCGTCGATCGCGCTCGCCGCGTCGGTCGCGCCGCGTGCCGCGCAGGCCGCATCGATCGCGTCCGCGCAGCGTGCGAGCGTGCGGGTGTCGAACAGCGTGCGCAGCGGCAGCGCGAGGCCCCAGTGCAGGTTCGCCTGCGCATGGGCTTGCGTCGCGAGCAGCGAGTGGCCGCCGAGCAGGAAGAAATCGTCGTCGCGGCCGATCGCGTCGACGTGCAGCACGCGTTGCCAGATCGCCGCGAGCGCGCGCTCCGTGTCGGTCGCGAGTTCGCTGGCCGCGGCCGCCTCGCGCACCGGTGCGGGCAACGCATGGCGGTCGCACTTGCCGTTCGGCGTGACCGGCAGCGCGTCGAGTTCGATCAATTGCGACGGCACCATGTAGGCCGGCAACTGCGCGCGCAGCGAATCCAGCAGGGCCGCACGGTCGAGCGGCCCCGCGTCGCCGCGTGCGACATAGCCGATCAGCTGCTCGTCGCGCACGATCACGACCGCGTCGTGCACGCCCGGCGCCGTGCGCAGCAGCGCCTCGATTTCGCCCGGCTCGATCCGCTGGCCGCGCAGCTTCACCTGCGTGTCGACGCGGCCGAGGTAGTCGAGCGCGCCGTCGGCGCGACGCCGTGCGAGGTCGCCGGTGCGATACATGCGCGCGCCCGGCACGAACGGATCGGGCACGAAACGCTCGGCGGTCAGCCCCGGGCGGCCGAGATAGCCGCGCGCGAGCCCCGCGCCGGCCAGATACAGTTCGCCGGTCGCGCCGGCCGGCACCGGCTGCCAGGCCTCGTCGAGCACGTGCAACTGCAGGTTCGCGATCGGATGGCCGATCGGCACCGCGAATGCGTTGGCGTCGTCGGGGCCGCAGGTCCAGTGCGACACGTCGATCGCGGCTTCCGTCGGCCCGTACAGGTTCACGAGCGTCGCGTTCGGCACGAGCCGCGCGACCTTCGCGACGAGTTCCGGCGCGAGCGCCTCGCCGCTCGCGACGATCAGGCGCACGCTGTCGCATTGCGCGGCGGCCTGGAAATCGTCGAGATACGCGGCGAACGCGGCCAGCATCGACGGCACGAAGTGCAGCACCGTCACGCCGTGCGCATGGATCGCGGCCGCGAGGCGAGCCGGATCGCGGTGGTCGCCGGGCGCGGCGATCGCGAGCTTCGCGCCGGTCGCGAGCGGCCACGCGAATTCCCACACCGACACGTCGAAGCCGAACGGCGTCTTGTGCAGCACGACGTCGTCGCGCGTGAGCCGGTACGCGTGCTGCATCCACGCGATCCGGTTCGCGAGCGCGCCGTGCGAGTTGCCGGCGCCCTTCGGCTTGCCGGTCGAGCCGGACGTGTAGATCAGGTATGCGAGCTGGGCGGCGTCGATGTCGGTCGCGATCTCGGCGGCATCGCCCGCTTCGCCGTGCTCGCCGCCATCGTTCGCGTCATCGGCGAGCAGATCGGCGACCGTCAGCAACTGCGTCGTCGCGTCGTCGCCGAGCGCGGCCTCGACTCGTGCGCGCAGATGGGCCTGCGTGATCGCGACCGCGGGCCGCGCGTCGCGCAGCAGGTACGCGATGCGCTCGGCCGGATAGTCGGGGTCGACCGGCAGGTACGCGGCGCCTGCCTTCAGCACGCCGACGAGCGCCGTCACCATGTCGAACGAACGCTCGACGCACAGCGCGACCGGCGTGTCGGGCCGCACGCCGCGCCGGCGCAAGGCGGCGGCGACGCGCGTCGTGTTCCGGTCGAGTTCGCGATAGGTCGCGCGTTGCAGGTGGCCCTGGGCATCCGTGTATTCGAGTGCGATCGCATCGGGCGTTGCGCGTGCGGCGTCCGCGAATTGCAGATGCAGCGGTTGCCGCTGCGCGTCCGGCCAGCTCCGTGCGGTGTCTTGCGCGCTGGCCAGCGCGTCGCGCGTCGCGTCGTCGGCGATCGACAGCGTGCCGAGCAGCGCGTCGGGCGTGCGGGCCAGAGCATCGAGCGCGCACGCGAACGCGCGGTGCCAGGTCTCGACCTGGTGCGCATCGACGCGCGCGGTGTCGTAGCCGTAGTCGATCGTCAGCTCGGCGCCGCTTTCGATCACGAGCGTCAGCGCGAAATCGGTCGACTCGATGCTGCGCACGCCGCGCAGCGCGAGCGCACGCGGATCGGCATCGCGCGCCGTGTCGTCGACCGGGTAGTTCTCGAACACGACCAGCGTGTCGAACAGCGCGCCGCCGGCGCCGCGCGCCCAGCGCTGGATGTCGGCGAGCGGCGTATGCGCATGCTCGGCGGCCGCCGCGTTCTCGCGCTGCAATCCTTGCAGCCAGTCGGCCGCGCGTTGTTGCGGCGCGGGCGCCGTGATCACCGGCAGCGTGTTGATGAAGAGGCCGAGCACCGTATCGACGTCCGCGAGCGCATCGGGACGGCCCGCGACGGTCGCGCCGAACGCGACGGCCGGCTGGTGCGTCATGCGCTGCAGCGCGAGCGCCCACGCGCCCTGCACCAGCGTGTTGACGGTCAGCTTCAGCGCGCGCGCCGTGTGCGCGATACGCGTCGTCGCAGCCGCGTCGATCGTCGCGCGCCACGTGACCATCTCGGCGTCCGCGCGGTCGGCCACACGCTCGGCGATCAGCGTCGGCGCGTCGAGGCGCGCGAGCCGCCGGGTCCAGAAACGCTCATCGGCGTCGCGGTCGCGCGTGCCGAGCCACGCGATGAAGTCGCGATAGCGCAGCGCCGGGCGGCTCGCGAACGGCGACACCGCATCGGGGTCGCGATAGTCGCGCAGCACGTCCGCGAGCAGGCGCGCGGTGCTCCAGCCGTCGAGCAGCACATGGTGGCGCGTCCACACGACGCGCCACGCATCGTCCGTTACGCGGATCAGCGTGAGCCGCATCAGCGGCGGCTCGCGCCAATCGAAGCCGCGTGCGCGATCGACCGCGAGCCACGCGTCGAAGTCGGCGTCGAGCGTGTCGCCGCGCGTACGCCAGTCGAGTTGCTCGACCGGCATCCGCGCATGGCGATGCACGCATTGCAGCGGTGCGGCCTCGTCGGGCATCACGCTGGTGCGCAGGATGTCGTGACGTGCGACCGAGGCGGCGAACGCGGCCGCGAGCCGGTCGGCATCGAGCGCCGTCGCGGTCGCGACGAGCTGGTTCACGTAGCTCGCGTGACCGGGCGCGAACAGCGCATGGAACAGGATCCCCTGCTGCATCGGCGACAGCGGATACACGTCGTCGATCGTGCGCCAGTCGAGCGGCGCGCGCTCGATCGCGGCCTGCGTGAGGCCGGCGGCCTGCGCGAGCGGGAAGTCGCCTGGCGTCGCGCCGCCGCCGCGATGCGCGACACGCGATGCGCATGCGTCGGCGAGTTCGCGCAGTGCGGCCGCATAGCGTTCCGCGAGCGCATCGATCGTCGCGCGCTCGAACTGCGGCGCGCCGTACACCCAGTGAACCTTCAGTGTGCGTGCGCCGTCGCGGTCGGTATCGAGGTACGCATGGATCGCGAGCGTGTTGCCGAGCGGCCCTTGCGGATCGCGCTCGATGCCGGTGCCGCCGAAGCGCGGCACGAGCGTCGCGTCGCGCGGTGCGTCGAACTGGCCGAGATAGTTGAACGTGACGCGCGGACGCGGCACGGCGGCCAGCGCCGCCCGCGTCGCCGCGTCGCCGTAATGCGCGAGCACGCCGAAGCCGAGCCCCTTGTGCGGCACCGCGCGCAGCGTGTCCTTGACCGCGCACAGCGTGTCGCGCGCGGTGGCTTCGACCGGCAGCGTGACCGGATAGTGGCTCGTCAGCCAGCCGATCGTGCGGCTCGCGTCCGCATCGTCGAACAGCGCCTCGCGGCCATGCCCTTCGAGTTCGACGCGGCACGACGCGGCGCCGTCGGCACCGGCAAGCGCCAGCGCGAGCGCCGCGCCCAGCAGTTCGATCGTCTGCGTGCGATACGCGGCGTGCGCGTCGGTCAGCGCGGCACGGGTCAATGCCGCATCGATCGTCTGCACGACGACGGCTGCGTCGGCGTTCGTCGCCGGCGCGTCGGGATGATCGGGCACCAGGTCGTCGCCCTGTGCCATGCCGGCCCAGTAAGCCGCTTCAGCGGCGAACGGCGACGCCGGCTCCGTCGCGGCACGCGCGAGGCGCGCGGCCCACGCATCCGCGCGCAGGCCCGGCTGCGACAGGCGAACCGGCGTGCGCTCGCATGCGGCGCGATACGCGGCGTCGAGGTCGTCGAGCAGGATGCGCCACGACACGCCGTCGACGATCGCGTGGTGAATCGCCAGATACAGCCGCGTCGCGCCGTCCGGCAGCCGCGCCGTGCATGCGCACGCGAGCGGCCCGCGGCCGAGGTCGAGGCGGCGCTGCAACGCATCGAAGCGCGCCAATGCATCGGCTTCGTCGCGCGCGGCGACTTCGACGAACGGCAGCGCGTCGTACGGTTTCGGCGCATCGCTCGCGTGCCACTTGCCGTCCGCACCACGCGCGAAGCGCTGGCGGAATGCGTCGTGATGGGTGAGCAACGTATCGAATGCACGCGCGAATGCGTCGGCGTCGAACGGACCGCGCACGTCGAACGCGACGGACTGGTTCCAGTGGCCCGGATGCGGCACGTCGAGCGCGAAAAAGTGCTGCTGTGCAGGCGTCAGGACCGCTGCGGAAACCGTTGCGGACCGAGCCGGCGCGGTCGATGTCGTTGCGGCGGCAACGTCCTCGAACTTCGCGATGCGCGCGAGTTCGGCGACCGTCGGGCCGTCGAACAGCTGCTTCGGCGTGAAGCGCACGCCGCGCTTGCGGGCACGTGCGATCACCTGCAGCACTAGAATCGAATCGCCGCCGAGTTCGAAGAAATTGTCGTCGCGGCCGACGTGCGGCGCCTTCAGCACCGCTTGCCAGACTTCGGCGAGCGCCGTTTCGACGGGCCCCTGCGGCGCATCGCCGGCGGCCACCGCCATCGGCGATGCGGCCAGCTCACGCAGCGCCGCGCGATCGAGCTTGCCGTTCGCGGTCACCGGCAGGCTCGCGAGCGCGACGAACTGCGCGGGCACCATGTAGTCGGGCAACGTCGCGCCGAGCGCCGCGCGTACCGCCGCTTCGTCGAATGCCGCGCCGTCGCGCATCACGACGAACGTGGCGAGCCGCAGGCGGGCGTCGTGCTCGATCGCGAGCGTTTCGGCCTGCGCGATCGGGCCGGCCGCGCGTACCGCCGCGCTCACCTCGCCCGGCTCGACGCGATAGCCGCGAATCTTCACCTGGTCGTCGATGCGGCCGAGGAACGCGAGACGGCCGTCCGCGCGCAGGCGCACGCGGTCGCCGGTTCGATACAGGCGCGCACCGGCCGCGAACGGATCGGGCACGAAGCGCTCGGCGGTCTGCGCGGGCCGGTTCAGGTAGCCGCGCGCCACGCCCGGCCCGCCGAGATACAGTTCGCCCGCCGCGCCGGCCGGCACGCACGCGCCGAACGCGTCGAGCACCAGCGCGCGCGCATTCGGCAGCGGGCCGCCGAGCGGCACGCCGCTCGCGGGATCGCGCGCATCGGCGGCGATCGACGCGGTGTCGCACGCGATCGCGCCGACGGTCGCCTCGGTCGGCCCGTAATGGTTGATCACGCGGCAGGCCGGCGCGAGCGCGGCGATTCGCGCGACGAGCGCCCACGTCAGCGTTTCGCCGCCGGTCACGAGCGCATGGCGCGGCAGCACGTCGGCCGGCACGCGCGCGTCGAGCAGCGCCTGCAGGTGGCTCGGCACGATCTTCAGCACGCCGACGTCGCGGCGGCGCATCTCGTCGGCGAACAGGTCCGGATCGAACGCGCACGCGGCCGGCAGCAGGTGCAGTGTGCGGCCCGCGCACAGCGCGCCGAACAGCGTCGTGTGGCCGAGGTCGGCGGCAACCGTCGACACCATCGCGAACGACGCGTCCGGTGCGAACGCGAGTTCGTCGAGCATCCCCTGCACGTAGTCGGCCAGTGCGCCGTGCGACACGACGACACCCTTCGGCGTGCCGGTCGAACCCGACGTATAGATCAGGTACGCGCCCTGTTCCGGATGCGGCGCGACGCGGATGCCGGCCGCATGCGCGAGCGTCGCGTCCTGCGCGAGCGTGTCGACGTCGAGCGGCTGTGCGGCGCTGCCGGCCGGCCACGCGGCCCCGTCCGGCTGCTGCGCGACGAGCGCCCAGCGCGCGCCGCAATCGGCGGCCGCGGCCACGAGGCGCGCGGCCGGCTGGGCCGGGTCGAGCAGCACGGCCAGCGCGCCGGCCTTCAGTGCGCCGAGCAGGCCGACGACGAAGCGGGCCGAGCGCTCGATGCAGACGATGACGGGTGCTTCGGCCGTCGCGCCGCGCAGTTTCAGCGCATGTGCGATACGGTTCGACGCATCGTCGAGTTCGGCGAACGTCAGCGACGCCGACGCATCGGCGAGTGCGACGCGATGCGGATACGCGGCGGCCTGCCGCGCGAACGCGGCGACGATGTCGGCGTGTTCGATCTGCAACGCACGGCCGTCGCGCGGCTGGCGCGATGCCGGCGACGCATCGCACGGCAGCGCGGCCGTCGCGCGGTGCGGTTCATGTGCGGCGGACGCGACGAGCGCCGCATAGCTGTCGAGCCATGCGCGCGCGGTGTCGGCCTCGATGCAGTCGGTCGCATAGGCGGCGACGAGTTCGATCCCGTGCGCGTCGTCGGTGAAATCCAGTGCGAAGTCGAAGCGCGCGGCGAGATCGGGCCCCGGCGTCGCAACGGCGGTCGCGCCCGGCAGCACGCTGTCGTGCCGCGCGTCGAACTGCTGCGCGAATTTCACGCGCAGCCATTCGTCGCCGCGCCTGACGGGCGGTTTCACCGCATCGACGACGCGCTCGAACGGCACGTCCTGGTGCGCGACCGCATCGAGTGCCGCCGTACGCGCCGCGTCGACCAGCGCGCGGAACGGCAGCGTCGGCGCCACCTGCACGCGCAGCGCGACCGTGTTCAGGAACAGGCCGAGCAGCGCGCGGGTTTCCGGCCGCTGCCGATGCGCGACCGGCACCGCGACGACCACGTCGGTCTCGCCGGTCAGGCGCGACAGCCATGCGTCGAGCGCGGCCAGCAGTACCGTGAAGACCGTGGCCTGCGCGTCGCGCGCGAGACGCCGGACGTCGGCCGCAACCGCGTCGGGCAGGCGAACCGACACGCGTGCGCCCTGCAGCGTGCGCGTCCCACCCGGCTTCCGATCGACCGGCAGCGCGAGCGGGCCCGGCACGTCGCGCAAGGCGCCGCGCCAGTAATCGAGCTGGCGCTCGCCTTCGCCGCCGGCGAGCATGTCGCGCTGCCAGTCCGCATAGTCGGCGTACTGGATCGGCAGTGGCGGCAACGACGGTTCGCGCCCTTCCGCATACGCACGGTACGCGGCCGACAATTCGTCGAATGCGCAGCGCGAGCTCCAGCCGTCGGTGATCGCGTGGTGCGCAGTCAGCAGCAGCCGGTGGCGATCGTCGGCGAGCACGACGAGCGTCGCGCGCAGCAGCGGCCCGTTCGACAGATCGAACGGTGCGCCCGCGTCGCGCTCGGCGATACGCGCGGCTTGCGCGTCGCGAGCGGCCGGCGGCTGGTCGCGCAAGTCGAGCGTCGCGATCGTAACCGGCAGACGGGCATGGATGCGCTGCATCACGATGCCGTCGTCGTTGTCGACGAGTGTCGTGCGCCACGCGTCGTGCCGCCCGATCACGTGATCGAGCGCACGCTGCAGCGCAGCGCGGTCGAGCGCGCCGTCGATCGTCCAGTGCGCGGCGATGTGATACGCGGCGCTGGCATCGCGCGTTTGCGCGAGCACCCAGAAGCGTTGCTGTGCGAGCGATGCGGCACGATCGACATGCGGGGCACCCGATGCGGCGGCTTCGGCCGGTGCACGGCGTGCGGCAATCGCGGCCAGCGGCTCGCCCGTTTCGCGCTCCGCGCGATCGACGCGCGCGGCCAGCTCGGCCAGTGCCGGATCGGCGAACAGCGTGTCGAGCCGCAGGTTCACGCGCAACGCGGCGCGGATCGCGGCCTGCAGTTGCATCGCGGCGAGCGAATCGGCGCCCAGCGCGAAGAAGCGATCGTCGCGCGACGGCGTCGCGTCGAGGCCGAGCAGCGTCTGCCAGAAGCCGGCGATCTGCGCTTCGGTCGGCGTGCGCGGCGCGGCGCCGGCGGGTGCTTCGGCGTCGCGCGCGGCCGCGCTGCGCTCGCGCAGCGCGGCACGGTCGAGCTTGCCGTTCAGCGTGTACGGCAGCGCATCGCAGCGCACGAAGCGGTGCGGCTGCCACGCGGCGGGCAATTGCGCGCCCACGTGCGCCTTCAGCGCCGCGTCGTCGGCGGCCGCGCGCAGCGCGACGCACGCGATCAGCCGCGTCGGCCCGTTGCCGGTTTCGGCGATCACGGCCGCGTCGGCCACTGCCGGATGCGTGCGCAGGCACGCGGCGATTTCCGCGGGCTCCACACGCACGCCGCGCACCTGGACCTGATCGTCGAGGCGGCCGAGATAATCGAACGCACCGTCGGCGCGCAGGCGCGCGAGGTCGCCGGTACGGTACACGCGGGCACCGGGTTCGCCGTGCGCATCGGGAATGAAGCGTTCGGCGGTCAGCGCCGGGCGGCCGTGATAGCCGCGCGCGAGACACACGCCGCCGAGCAGCAGCTCGCCGCCCTCGCCCGCTTCACTCGACTCGCCGCCCTCGTCGCCGTCGATGCGCGCGACACGCGGGCCGATCGCGCGCCCGATCGGCAGCGACGCATACGCATCGTCCGCTGCCAGCGCGGGCATTTCACCCGGCTCGACCGGCCACAGCATCGGCGAGATCACGGCTTCGGTCGGCCCGTAGCCGTTGATCAGGCGTACCGACGGGAACGTGCGGCGCACGAATTCGAATGCCTGTTGCGGCAGCGCTTCGCCGCCGAACGCGAGCACGCGCAAGGCCGGCGGCACGCCGTCGCGCGCGGCGACGGCCGCGAATTCGCGCAGGTAGGCCGGCGGGAACGCGGCGACGCTGACCGCTTCGCGCACCATCAGCGCATGCGCGGCGTCCGGCGCGAACGGTTGCGGCGGCGCGATCGTCACGCTCGCGCCAACCGCGAGCGGCGCGAGCCAGCATTCGTGCGCGGCATCGAAATTGACCGACGCGAAATGCAGCAGGCGGTCGCCGCCCGCGATCGGCAGCGCGGCCGCGAGCGCATCGCAATGCGCGGCGAGCGGCCCGTGCTCGACGACCACCGCCTTCGGCGTGCCGGTCGAGCCCGACGTATAGATCATGTAGGCGGCCGAGCGCGGATGAACGGGCACGTCCTCGTCGTCGACGCCGGCGGCGGCCTCCGCGGAGCTTGCGTCGAATGCGTGTTCGAACGACGCGCGGCCGGCCGCATCGACGACGCCGTGCCGCAGTTGCGCATCGCGGACGATCCAGTCGAGGCGCGCGGCCGGATGACGCGGATCGAGCGGCACGAATACGCCGCCCGCCTTCAGCACGGCGAGCAGCGCGACGAACAGCTCGCACGAGCGCTCGACGCAGACACCCACCCGCACTTCCGCGCCGACACCGGCCGCGCGCAGTTGGCGGGCAAGGTGCGACGCACGCGCGTCGAGCGCGCCGCGCGACAGGCGCAGGTCGTTCTGAAAAGGCGCGGCGAGCGCGGGCGCGTCGGGCGCGCGGCGCGCCAGTTCGCGGATTCGGTGATGCAACGCAGTCGGGAAACTCGTCATGTGCGTGAAGTCCTTCGGTCCGGCCGCTTCGGCCAAGTCTCGGGGCCGCATGGGGCGGCTTCACTGGTGTGACGAACGGCGCGGCCGATTTTTTACCGTTTTGCGCGCAAAGCCGGCACGGATGCATTTTTTGAAGGCAGGGCTAAATATTTGCGCGGCCCGTTCGTCTATCAGGGAGGAAAGTCGCAACCGGGCCCGCCCCGCGCGCCGCTTTCGCATCAGTCTTGCCGTTTCCGCAGGGTTTGCCTGCCCTTCATTTACCGACGTTGCCGATGACCGCTGCCCACGAGCCTTCTTCCCCGCCGTCCCTCGACGCCTCCCCCGGCCGCCCCGCGGCCCGCCTGATCCTCGCGTTGCTGCGCGAAAGCCGCGCGTCGCTCGCGCTCGCGCTCGTCGCCTGCGTGCTCAACGGCGTCGCGAGCGTGCTGCTCGTCGCGACGCTGAACCGCGCGCTCGCGACGCCCGGCGCGGCCGACGCGGCGCTCGCGTGGCGCTTCGCGCTGTGCGCGGTGATCGCGCTCGTCACGCGGATCGTGTCGGGCACGCTGTTCGCCCGGTTGTCGCAGGACACGATGGCGCGGCTGCGCGTGCATCTCGCGCGGCGCGTCGGCGCGGCCGAGCTGCGCGACATCGAGCGGATCGGCGCGGCGCCCGTGCAGTCGGTGCTGACCGACGACGCGACCAACGTGTCGATGCTGTTCTTCGCGCTGCCGAACCTGGTGATGCACGGCTCGATCGTGTTCGGCTGCCTCGGCTATCTCGCGTGGCTGTCGTGGCCCGTGTGCGTGCTCGCGCTGACCGCGATCGTCGCCGGCTCGCTCGGCTATCACACCGGCGATCGCCGCGCGATCGCGTCTCTGGAGGCGGCCGGCCACGCGCAGGACCGCCTGTTCGGCTATCTCGGCTCGCTGTTCTCCGGCGCGAAGGAACTGAAGCTGCACGACGCGCGCGCGCGCCAGTTCGTCGACGGCCAGCTCGGCGCCGCGATCGGCGAGGTGCGCGACCACCGCCGCCGCGCGTTCAGCGCGTATGCGGTCGGCGTCGGCTGGATCATCTTCCTGTTCTACGTGTTCCTCGGCGCGGCCGCGTTCTGGCCGCAGCTCGGCGTGCATGCCGATGCGGGCACGGCGGCCGGCTACGTCGTCGTGTTCCTGTTCATGCTGGTGCCGCTCGACGGTCTGCTGAACAACCTGCCGACCGTCAACGCCGCGCGCGTGTCGCTCGGGCGCATCGAAGGCGTAATGGCCGAATTCGGCGCGCTGCGCACGGTGCCGCCCGCCAGCGACGCACCCGACGTGCCGCCGGCAGGCGCCGTCACGCTGCGCGGCGTCACGCACGCGTATTTCCACGAGCGCGACGAACGGATGTTCCGCATCGGGCCGATCGACCTGACGATCCGGCCGGGCGAGCTCGTGTTCATCGTCGGCGGCAACGGCAGCGGCAAGACGACGCTCGCGAAGGTGCTGACGGGGCTCTACGAGCCGGAGGAAGGCACGATCGAGGTCGACGGCCGCCCGATCGGCTGGCGCGAGCGCGCCGCGTACCGGCAGCGTTTCAGCGCGGTGTTCAACGACTTCCACCTGTTCGATGCGCTGCTCGGCATCGTCGATCCCGACGATCCGGCGCGGGCGCAGGCCGATGCGCGCGCGAACGCGCTGGTCGCGAAGCTCGCGCTCGATCACAAGGTGAAGGTCGTCGACGGCGCGTTCTCGAACCGCGCGCTGTCGACCGGGCAACGCAAGCGGCTCGCGCTCGTCGTCGCGTACCTGGAGGACCGGCCGTTCTACCTGTTCGACGAATGGGCGGCCGACCAGGATCCGTCGTTCAAGGCGGTGTTCTACGAACAGATGCTGCCCGAGCTGCGCGCGCGCGGCAAGGCCGTGATCGTGATCACGCACGACGACCGCTATTTCGGTCTCGCCGATCGCCTGCTGAAGCTCGACAACGGGCAGATCGTCAGCGATACGACGCCCGCGCGGTCACGCGCACGCGATGGTGCGGATGCGCTGAGCGCGTAAGTATCGTCAAACACCGGCCGCCTGCGCGCAGCGGATGCTGCACGCAGGCGGTTTCAGGTTCGAAGGATGGTGAGCGTCGGGAAGCACCGGAAGCACCGGAAGCACCGGAAGCACCGGAAGCACCGGAAGCACCGGAAGCACCGGAAATATATCGTTCGGTGTACGTAGTTGTTTACGACGCCGACGTAATACAGCGGAATAGGCATTCGCGCAACACGCGCGAGACCATGCAATTCGCGACCACGCCGCCCCACCTGCCGACGACCCGCCGCGCGTTCAGCGCACGGCCGGCAGCTTCAGCATCGTATCGGTCATCACGTCGGCCAGCTTCAGCGCCGACATCGGCCCGCCGAATCCCCAGATGTTCCGTTCGACGAGCGCGATCCTGCGCTCGCGCAGCGCGGGCACGAAACGCCACACCGGCGAATCGAGTTTCGACGACAGCGGCACGTCCATCCCCGTCGCGGTGACGAACAGCACGGCGAGATCGCGTTGCCGGAGCAGATCGGCGGACGTCACGTAAAGCGTGCCTTCCCGCGTCGGCTTCTTCGGCCACGGATCGAGCCCGAGCGCGCGCGCGAGGCCGGCCGACGTGCTGTTGCCCGTATAGGCCCAGTAGCGGTCGGGCAGCCCGAGATCCTGCAGCAGTGCGATGCGTTCGCCGCCGCGGCCCGCGGCCGCGAGCCGAGCCGCATTGCGCGCGATCCCTGCGTCGAGTTGCGCTTCGACCGCCTGCGCGCGCGCCTCGCGCCCGGTCACGCGACCGATCGTCCGGAAGATCTGGCGCATCCAGTCGAGCTGCGTGACGGGCACACCGTCTTCCGACACGTTCGGGCTGAACTGGAACAGGATCGTCGGCGCGATCCGGTCGAGCGCGGCGAAGATCGGCGCATGCCGGAAGCCGACGCCGATGATCAGGTCGGGCTTCACCGCGGCAATCGCCTCGAGCCCCGGCTCCTGCCGCGAACCGATGTCGGTCACGTGCGCGAGCCGGTCGCTCTGGTAGCCGAGCCAGCCCGGATAAAACGCGGTATCGGCCATGCCGACCGGCACGAGGTCGAGCGCGATCACGCTTTCCGCGAACATGAAGTCGAGCGCGACCACGCGCTGCGGCCGCAGCGGCATCGTCGCGCTCGCCTGCGACACGACGGGGTTGGCGGCGAGCGAGCGTTCCGGTTGCGACGGCATGCCGCCCTGCCCGGCGCGCGCGCCGTCCGCGATCGCGGCGGCCGGCGCACCGCAGCACGCGGCGCCGAGCGCGGCCAGTGCCGCGAGCGCATGGCGGCGGCCGGCATGCGGTACCGGCATCACCGGATCGCATCCTGCCCGGCCAGCGCCGCGTCGTCCATCGTCAATAGCAGCGGGCAGCTTCCACACAGTTGCGTTTCTCCAGGAATTTCATAGCGCAGGCAGCACACGCGGCGCGCGCGAAACGGCGTCGGCAGCAGCGGCGAGCGCGGCACGGCGTCGCGCACCGGCATGCGCAGCGGATTCGGCTCGCCGGCGACGCACGACGCGCCGAACAGCCAGTCGGCATCGCGAACGGGATCGGCCGCGCACGGCAGCGCGCGGTACGTGTCGAGCAGATAGTCGAGCAGGTTGCCCGCATTGCTCCACAGCACGCGCGGCGTGACGCGGCCCATCGCCGCGAGCACGTCGATCACCGCGCCGAGATGCGCGACGAGTCCCGCATAGCGCGGCGCAGGTTCGTCGCACGGCGCGCCGAGCGCGTCCGGCGCGACATACAGCGCGGCCGGCATCCCGTCGTCGAGCGCGACGAAGGTGCGCTCCGGCGCCATGTCGAGCGGCCGCCCGAGCGTCAGCGCGGCGACCACGCCGGCGGGCGCCGCGCGGCCGAAGTAGTACTTGCTCCATTGCGACACCAGCGCGCGCGCATGCAGCGCCGGATCGCCGCCGTAGTGGCGGACCATCGCGTCGAGCACCGCATCGCGATGCTCGGGCAGCGCGCTGACCGGCACGACGATCCGGCCCGGCGCGTGCGTGTCGTCGGGCATCCCGAGCCACACGGCGTCGAGATGCGCGGCGAACGGTTCGGGCGCGAACGCGGAGAATCGCGTGGCGCGTGCGCCGTCGAGCGCCGGCGTCATCGCACCGCGCGCCGGGCGCGGCGCCCCTCGAGGATCAGCAACCCGAGCAGGTAAGGCGCGCCGATCAGCGCGGTCAGCACGCCGGCCGGCACTTCGCGCGGCGCGACGACCGTGCGGGCGGCCAGATCGGCGAGGCCGAGAATCAGCGCGCCGCATGCGGCCGCGAGCCACAGCCGTGTGCGATGCCGGCTCGCGCCGAGCATCGTCGCGACGTGCGGCGCCATCAGCCCGATGAAGCCGACCGGGCCGACCGCCGCGACGGCCGCGCAGGCGGCGAGCGTCGCGATCGTCAGCGCGAGCGGCCGCAGCGCGGCGACCGGCAGGCCGAGCGCGGCCGCCTGCTCGTCGCCGAGCGCGAGCATGTCGAGCGGCCGCGCGAGCCATGCGAATACCGGCAGCGCCAGCACGCACCACGGCAGCAGCATCGACACCTCGCCCCAGCTGCGGCCGTAGGTGCCGCCGACGAGCCAGACGACGAAGCGCGCGGGCTGCACGCTTTGCTGCGTGATCAGCCATTGCGCGAGCGTGGTCCACAGCGCGCCGATCGCGATGCCGGTCAGCGCGACCGCGAGCGGTGCGTAACGATGCCGGTGATTCAGCACGAGCGTGATCGCGAGCGACGCCGCACCGCCGCTCAACGCGGCCGCCGCGAGCGTCACGTGCCCCATCAGCGGCCACGTCGACAACGCGAACAGCGTGACGAGCCCCGCGCCCTGCGTGACGCCGAGCACTTCGGGGCCGGCGAGCGGGTTGCGCACGACGCTCTGCATCGCGACCCCGCTCACCGCCAGCAGCGCACCCGCTAGGAGCGCACACAGCAGCCGCGGCATGCGCAGGTCGATCAGCATCCGCGCGACGGCATCGTGACCCGACAGCGCGGCGGACCAGCGTGCCGGCGACAGCCATTCGGGGCCGGCCGACACGCCGACGAACACGACGAGCGCGCCGGCCGCGACGAACAGCGCGGTGCGCAGCGGCCAGCCGAGCCGTTCGAGCCACCCGACCATGCGCTTCGCCCCGCCGCCAGCCGCGCGTTCGGCTTGTGCGTGCAGCACGCCCGACCACGCGGCGCCGCGCCGGATCATCGCGAGCATCAGCGGCGTGCCGACGAGCGCGATCGCGACGCCGGTCGACAGCGTCGCGTCGAGGCCCGACGCGAGCACCGCGCTGTCGGTGACGAGCACGAGCGCACCGCCCGCGAGCGCCGACAGCGGCACCAGCACGCCGAGCCGCGCCGCGCGTGCGCCGCGCACCTGGCGCAGCAGATTCGGCGCGACCAGCCCGACATACGACAGCGGACCCGCGATGCTGACGGCCACGCTCGTGAACGCGACGGCGACGATCGTCGCCGCGAGCCGCGTCGCGTCGACACGCACGCCGGCCGCGGCCGCCGCCTCGTCACCGAGCGCGAGCGGATTCAGCGGCCGGATCACGAACGGCAGCGCCAGCAGCGGCACGACGAGCCAGCGCGCGGCGAGCGCGAGCCCGGTCGCGCCCGGCTGATAGAGACTGCCGTTGGTCCACAGCGCGGCGCCCGCGATGTTCTGCTCGAAGAACGCGAGCACGAGCGTCGACAGCGCCGCGAACAGCAGCATGCAGACACTGCCCGCGAGCACGAGCCGCAGCGGCGTCGCGCGCCAGCCGCCGGCCGCGACGATCGCGCACGCGGCGGCGACCAGCCCGCAGACGAACAGCAGCGGCACCGATGCGACCCCGGCGAGCGCCGGCACCAGCATCGCCGCGAGCAGGCCGAGCTGGGCGCCGCCCGTCACGCCGAGCAGGTCGGGGGACGCGAGCGGGTTGCGCGTGAGCGACTGGAACAGCGCGCCCGCGATGCCGAGGCAGCCGCCCGCGACGAGCGCGGCCGCGACGCGCGGCAGGTTGAGATCGAACAGGAACACGCCCGCGAGCGCGGCCGCGTCGCTGCCCGGCACGGCGTTCCACCACACGCGCAGGTCGGGTGCGACGCGCAGCGCCGCCAGCACGGCGATCAGTGCAACGAGGCCGAGCGCGAGCGCGCCGGCGCGGCGGCCGGCTACCGCACCGTGGGCGCCCTGCCCGCTCGCGGCGAGCCGCTTGCGCATCGCGAACGTCGTCATACGGCGATATCCCGCTGGACTGTGCGATCGAACGCGTCCGGCGTGCCGGATGCCGGCGGCCCGTAGGCCGGCACGCACATCGGCGCGCCCGTCTGCGGATGCGCGAGCTTCAGCATGTCGACGCCGAACGCCGCGCGCAGCCGCGCCGGCTCCAGCATCGCGTCGGGCGAGCCCTGCGCGACGAGGCGGCCGGCACGCATCAGCACGATCTCGTCGCTGTACGCCGCCGCCTGGTTCAGGTCGTGCAGGACCCACACGATCGTCAGCCCGCGCGCGCGGTTCAGCGTGCGCAGCGCGTCGAGGATGTCGAGCTGGTGATGGATGTCGAGATAGGTCGTCGGCTCGTCGAGCAGGACGATCGGCGCCTGCTGTGCGAGCGCCATCGCGATCCACGCGCGCTGCCGCTCGCCGCCCGACAGCGCGCCGACGTCGCGCCCGGCGTCGCCGGCGAGGCCGCTCGTGTCGAGCGCCTCGTCGATCGCCGCATGATCGGCGCGCGACAGCCCGCGCAGGAAGCCGCCGTACGCGTAGCGCCCGTACGCGACGAGCTCGCGCACCGTCAGGCCCGACGGAATCTGGTTGAACTGCGCGAGCATCGTGAGCTCGCGCGCGAGCGCGCGGCGGCGAAACGACGCGAGCGGCTTGCCGTTCACGTCGACCTGGCCCGCACGCGCGGGCTGCAGGCCCGCGAGCGTGCGCAGCAGCGTGCTCTTGCCGCAGCCGTTCGGGCCGCACAGCGCCGTGACGCGGCCGGCCGCGATCGACAGGTCCAGCCCGTCGATCACGACATGGTCGCGATAACCCACGCTCAGCCCGCGCGCGGCCAGCGCGGCGGTACTACGCGTCATCGGTCCTCCGTTCGGTCGCGCGCGGGACCGTGTAACTCTGCGCCATCGCGACGACCACCTTGCGCGGCCCCTCGAACGGGTCACGCGCGTGCGCGGTCAGCATGTTGTCGAGCATCAGCACGTCGCCCGTCCGCCACGGGAACACGATGCGCTGGCGGTCGAGCACGCCGCGGATCTCCGCGAGCGCGTCGGCCTCCAGCGGCGCGCCGTCGCCGTAGTACACGTTGCGCGGCACGTTCTCGAGCCCGACCGCGTCGACGAGCGCTTCCTGCATGTCGTCGTCGAGCGCGGACAGGTGAAACAGGTTCGCCTGGTTGAACCACACGCGCTCGCCCGTGCGCGGATGGCGCGCGACGGCCTGGCAGCGTTCGCGCGTGCGCAGCAGCAGTTCGCCGTCGTCGTCGGTACGCCATGCGCATTCGATCCCGCGTGCCGCGCACATCCGCTCGACCTCGGCCGGCACGTCGGTGCCGAACGATTGCTGCCACGGAAGGTCGAGCCCCTGGCCGAAATTGCGCACGTACAGCAGTTCGCGCTGCTCGAAGCGCGCGATGAGCGCCGGATCGAGCGCGCGATAGACGGCGCGGCTGTCCGCGATCGGCGTCGCCCCGCCCTTCGGCGCCGCGAGCGCGCAATGAAACCAGATCCGCAGCGGCCACTCGCGCGTATACGACTGCTCGTTGTGCAGCGGAATCGCGCGGTGCGGCGGGTATTCGGTGGACGTGTAGACGGCGCCCTCGACCTGGCTGCGCGGCGTCGACGCGTATTCATAGCCGATCAGCGGATCCCCGAACGATGCCGCGAACCGCTGGAACGCATCGATCGACGGCACGTGAAAGCCCGTGAACAGCACACCGCCCGCCCGTTCGAGCGTGTCGGCCGCGATCGCCTGCGCGAGCGGCGCGATCTCGTCGATCGAAATGCCGTCGGCGCTGCGCGGCGACACGACGGTGGGCAGCCCGGGCTCGATACGCAGGTCGTCGAGCGTCGGCAACGAAAGCAGGGTCATGCAACGTCCTCTTCAGGTGACGCGCCGGATCGCGGCGCGGCGGGTCACGACGTGCGCGTCGCGCGCTCGCCGTCCATCGCGCGGCGCAGGCTCGCGGGGCGCATGTCGGTCCAGACGGTCTCGATGTGCGCGAGGCAGTCGGCTTTCGGGCCGCGCACGCCGACCTCGCGCCAGCCGGCCGGCACGGGCCGGAACGTCGGCCAGATCGAATACTGTTCTTCGTCGTTGATGACGACCGTGTAGACGAGGTCGTCGGTATCGGCGGAAGGCGTCGTGGCTTGCGTCATGATCGAAAAAACGGGAAGCGGTTGAAGGATGCGAAGCGGCAAGTGACCGGACCGTCGGATCGTTGGACCGTTGAATCGGCCGCTCCTGTCTTGAAGACGATTGGCCGGCGCGTTTTTTTACCGTCGCCGCGCGCGGCCGCCGAGAAACACCGGGCACGCGACGCCGCGATGGCATGCGTCGAGGCATTCCGCGCAGTGCCGCTCCGCGTCGCGCACCATGAAATGCACGAGGGTTTGCGACACGTTCAGCGCGCGCGCCGCGGTCTGCAGCGTCTCCTCGCGCAGCCGCACCATCTCGAACGCCGCGCGGCTGCGCGCCGGCAGGTCGTCGAGCGCGGCCCATACGCGGCGCAGCGTGTCGCGCGTCAGCAGCGCGGCCTCGGGCGTCGGTTCCGGCGACGGCACGTCGAAGCCGTCGTCCTCTTCCGTGTGATAGACGTTCTCGAGGCTTTGCCGGCGGCACGCGTCGATCGACGCGTTGCGCACCATCCGCGTCACGTACGCGACCGGCTGGCGCACGGCGTCCTGGTTCGGGAATTCGACGAGCTTCACGAACACGTCGTGCACGACGTCCTCGGCCCGGCTCGCACAACCGACGAAGCCGCGCGCGACGTTGACGAGCATCGCGCGATGGGCGATCAGCACGTCGAGCAGCGCGCCCTGCGCACGCGGCTGCGCGCCGCGATGCGCCCGCGGTGCGGGACGTGACGGGAGGTCCGGACAACTGCCGAGGAACGGGTTCGCCGCTGTGGCCGCCGGCCGTTCGAGCACTTCCGCCATTGCCATCGATCTGCTCCGTCAGATTTCGAGATAGCGCAATTTAACGTAAACGCAAATCATTCTCAATACGATTACGAAATGCCCCTTCAGATCGTCAGGATTTGTCTGATTAATTGACGGGATCCGTGTTTTTGTCGGACGGGATGGCTGGCGCGGAGCGGTGGCGTGGGGAAAGCTTTCCGCGGGAAGGAATTGGCATGGCACCGTAAACGGCCCGCGGCGCCTGGTGGGTGTGGCACGGTGTCGGGAGCGCCGCAAAGACGCGCCGGCATGCCGGCGCTTCTTTCATGGCGCGCGCGGCTCGTCCGGCCGCGCACGCAGCGCGCGTCAGTAGATGAACAGCCGGATCGTTGCGGTCGCATCGAACCGCCCGATCTTCGGCGGCCCGAACGACTTCAGCACCGCATCCATCCGCACGCTTTGGTTCATCACGTTCGACGGAAACTGCGCGAGCGTGAACTGCTGGTTGAACGGAATCGCGTTGCCCTTGCTGTCCTCGATGCCGATCCCGAAATTGCTGTCCTTCGCCGGCACCAGCAGGCCGTTCTGCAGCGGATAGCTCGTTTCGAAATAACCGTCGACGCGCACCGCGACGTTGCACTTCTTGGACAACGACAACGAGAACGGCTTGCGCGGCACCGCGGGCAGGAAGCCGTTACCCACCGCCTGCACCTGTCCGAAGTTGACGATGCCCGGTTCGGGCGTCACGAGCACGTCGACGAAGCACGGCGTCGGCTTGAGGTTGCGCAGGCCGCTCAGGCGGTACTGGAAGCTCGTGCCGAATGCATTCAGCCCGAACTCGCCGTCGAACTGGAACACCGTGTAGATATCGCTCGGCGGCTGGACCCAGTTGCCCTTCTTGCGCACGACGACCTGGTAGTCGATGCTGATGCGGGTCTGCTCGCAACGCCTGCGATCGAAGTCTTCCCTGCTGCACGGCGGCACCGCATAGCCGGTAAACACCCCGCCGCCGCGATTGCTCGTCTTGTCGAAGTAGTCGACGCCCTTGTAGCGGATGCCGATCTCCAGCCCCCACGCGGCCGGGTTCGTGCGGTTCGGATTCGCGTAGAAATAGATGTTGTCGACGACTTTCAGGCTGTCGGCATCGCCGAGATCCTTGTAGCAATACCCCGACGTCGTGCGGACCGGCGACACCCAGATCACGTAGCCGTCCGGCGCGTCGGTCGGATACGACGCCACGCCGCCGATCGGCTCGGTCAGCGAGGTCGCGCCACTGTTCGTCAGGCATCGCAGCGCCCACGCCGGCTGCGCCGCCGCGACCAGCAACGCAAGCACGAGCCAGCGCAGCCATGCTGCCGGCCGTTGCCGTTCGCGCATCCCGCCGCTCATCGCTTCACGCTCTTGCACGCACCGGCATCGCACGCGTATTCGACCGCCACCTGGCCGCCGTAATCGTCGATATGCGTGACGAACAGCGTCGACGGCGTCGCGGCCTTGAACGGCACGTCGGCCGTGCTCATCGGGCTCACCATCACCGGCTCGATCGGCACCGGCGTCTTCTGCGCGCCTGCCGTCACCTCGACCACCGTCACGTGGTACGGCGTCGGGTTGTCGAACACGAGCGTGTGCGCGGCCGGGTCCACCCGCAGCGTCATCGGCAGCGTCCAGTCCTCGTCGCGCGCGGGCTGCACGGCCTTCGGCCGGTAGAACAGCTTCATCTGCGTATGCAGCGCGATCTGCAGCGTGTTCGGTATATCGGACTTCGGCGGCACTTCGCGGATGTTCAGGTAGAACACCGATTCGCGGTCGGCCGGCAGCGCGGCACCGGGCAGCTTCGCGATCCGCAGCACGTTGCGCTCGTTCGCCTCGATGCGCTGCAGCGGCGGCACGACCATCAGCGGCGACGCGATCTTGTTGCCCTTCGCGTCCTCGAGCCACGACTGCACGAGATACGGATACGTCGTGCTCTTGTTCGTGATCGTGACGATCGCGGCCTGTTCGCCTTCGTTGAAGATCACGCGGGTGCGGTCCGGGACGATCGCCGCGTGCGCGACACCGGCGAGCAGCGCGCTCGCCGCACTCAGCATGCACGACGCGCGTCGCAGGAAGGAAAGGGAGAAAACGTGGTTCATCGCTGGATCCGTGAAATCATCGTTCGATCCGTGCGGCCGCTGCGTGCGACTCGCCGGATGCCTGGCACGTCACCGGAATCGGCGTGCCTTCGAGTTGAAGCTGGTTCGGCAGCACGTCCACCGTGCACAGCGTGCGTTCGCCCGCGCGCACCGCGAGCGCGGATTTCGGCTGAACCTGGGTCAGGAACGCGGCCCCGCCCTCGCCGACGATGCCGAGCTCCTTGCCGTTCGCCGCGTCCTGCACCGATGCGCCGAACGGCAGCGGCTTGCCGGCCGCGTCGGTCAGCGTCAGGTACAGGTTGCTGCCGCGCGCCGCCGAAAACCTGACGAAGCCGATCGCGCCGTCGGTCAGCACCATGCGCTGGATCGGGTTCGACACCTGCACTTCGAGCGGCAGCTTCTCGACGTTGACGGTCGCGTCGTACACGTTGTACGGCGAGATCCCGTCGAGCACCGCATAGCCGCGCGAGTCGGTGTGCGTGAGCGTGCCGGACAGCGGCACGTCGCGCACGCCGTCGGTCGAGACCAGGAGGCGCGTATCGCCCGCGTTGCCGTTCGCGTGTGCGGCCAGCCCGTACTGCGTCGCGACGAGCGAGCCGTCGACCTCGAGCGACGCGGCCGCATACGCGTTCGCGACCGTCGACGCCTGTGCGGTCAACTGGTAGGTCGACGTGCGCTGGCGGAAACTCGCGTTCGCCGATGCGCGGCCATCGGTCGCGCCCGCGTTGACCTGGTAGGTGCGGCCGTCCGGATCGTCGTAGATATAGCCCGCGTTCGCGCTCGTGCTGCCGTTGCCTGTCGTCAGGTTCGACGTGACCGTGTGACGACCGCCGATCGGCAGCGTCGCGGTCACCGAGAACTGGTTGCCGCTCGTGCCCGCGCTTTGCGTCCGGAACGCCGACAGGCTGACGTTCAGGTTGCGCAGCGCACCGATCGAGAACGCACGCGTCAACGTGAGGCCGATGCGCTGCTCGGACGAGCGCGCCCAGTAAGTCGTCTGGTCGTACGAAAAATAGGACGACGTATCGCCGAAGCGCTTCGACAGCGTCGCCGAATAGCGCTGCTTGCTGTTGGCGAGGCCGTATGCGGTCGGGTCGCCCGAGAACTGCGCGAAGTTTGTGTATTCGCGCTCGGAAAAGCGGTAGCCGAAAAAGCGCACGTCGGCATCGAGCGTGTCGAAATGCTTCGCATAGTTGATCCGGTACGAGTTGCCGTTGCGCGTCGCGCCGTTCCACCACAGGCGCGCACGCGCATGCGTGACGTCGGCCGAGACTGCGCCGAACGTGCCGAAATCGCGCCCGACACCGAGCGCGATCGACGTATAGCCCGACGCGGCGATGAAGCCGCCGTACACGGTGAAATCCAGCGGCAGGCCGTACGCCGCTTCACCGAAACCGAAGAACGGCGTGATGCCGGCGCCACCGAACTGCCGCGGCTTGCCGACCGCGGCCTTGTAGCGCAGCTGTCCGGTGCGCGCGAGAAACGGCACGGCGGCCGTCGTCACCTGGAAGCGCTGCACGCTGCCGTCTTCTTCCTCGACCGCGACGTCGAGCGTGCCCTGCACGCTCGTGTTGATGTTCTGCAGCGCGAATGCGCCCGGCGACACGCGCGTCACGTACAGCACGCGGCCCGCCTGCGAGACGGTCACGGTCGCATTGGTGCGCGCGACGCCCGCGATCAGCGGCGCATAGCCGCGCAGCGAAGGCGGCAGCATGCGGTCGTCGCTGCGGATCGACGCGCCGGTCAGCGCGAACGTGTCGAAAATGTCCGAACTCAGGTAGTCGTCGCCGAACGTCACCGTCGACTGGATCGACGGCAGCGCACGAAATGCGTAAAGCCGGCTGAAGCGGAACGTGCGATCCGCGTACGCGCTGCTGCCCGCGTTCGACTGCGCCTGGTAGTCGCCGCGAAAGCGCCACGCGTCCCAGTTCGCCCCGATCGTTCCGTAGGCCTGGATCGAATTCGTCTGCTCGCCGCCCGAACCGAAGTTGCGGTTCGTGTTCGCGATCACGCGATAGTCGAGCATCGCGCCCGGAATCCCTTCGGACCAGCGCGCCGGCGGCAGGTAGTTCGAATCGGTGAATTCGAGCGCGGCCTGCGGAATCGTGATCTTGAGCCGACCGTCGCTCTTCAGGTAACGCACGGTGGCGCCCTCGATCGCGCCGAGGTCGACGCAGCGACCGCCCTGGAAGCGCGGCAGGTCCTTCGCGAGCGACGGCTTCAGCCCGAACTGCGCGACGAGTTCCGGAGGCAGGCACGGCTTGCCCGCGCCGGACGGGTCGAGCGCGATGAACTGGATCGCCTGCAGCCCGTAGAACAGGTCGTTGACCTGCACGTCGAGCATGTATTCGCCCGGCAGCGTGAAGTCGGCCTGCGCGAACTGCGACAGGTCGACGTTGTTCGAGCCGTCGATGTCGAGGAACGACGAATTGAATTCCGTCGCATGGCTCTGGCTGCCGACCACCAGCACGGAGACGCAAAGGAAGGAATGTCTGATTCGCACGCGGCGCTACCGGAAGTCCGAGAAAAAGCTGGGCAGGAGGACAAGCCGGAGAAAGGGTGCGCGCACCCCTCCTCCGTGACGGCCGCTTACTGGTAGCGAACCGTGAAGTTCGCGACGCCGTCGGCCGTACCCGGCGTCACGTCGGCTGCCGTCGCTTCGTAGCGTGCGGCGAAGCGCACGGTGTTGTTGCCGTTCTGCAGCAGGGTTGCAGCGGCCTGTTCGACGCCGTTGTCGAGGTCTTCGCCCGTTGCGCCCTGTACGCGGATGCCGACGTTGGTTGCCGAGCCGATCGTGGCGAGCAGCTTCGGCTGGGCCGCGTTCGACGTACCCGTGAACGTGAAGAACGCGTTCTTCGAGATGCTGGTGTCGCAGTCGGTCAGGACGATGTCGAACTTGACCGGCTCGGACTTGTCGCCGGCCTTCTTGAACGTGTGGGTCGGCACCTTGCCGAGGTTCACGGTCTGGTTGACCGAACCCGAGTCGATACCGCACGCGCCCGCGACGATCTCGCCCGTGAAGTTGATCGTGCCGGTGCCGGCTGCGAAGGCCGAGGTGGACAGGGCTGCGAGTGCGACAGCGGCCAGGAGGGATTTTTTCATGACGTTTTCCGTGAGAATTGCAAAGGGAATGGACGACGTGGCGGATACAAAAGGCAGCGTGTGGTTGGCTCCCGTCCGTCACGAGGCGGCATTATCGAGATATGAATGAAAGAATTCTGTAAAGCATTGTCAAATCGCAAATGACAATCTTCGCCTTGCGTACTTTCAAACCCACTGTTTCCTTGAAATTCTCAATCCCGATATTTTCATCCGCAGTCCTTTTTGATTTTCTAGAACCGACTGAAAATTAAAGACATTTCCTTTTCGGGATCGCTTATTCCCCGCCTTTCCTTGCTGGATATGGATTAGTCTGATTACCAATCAAAAAGGCCAAAATTCTGTCCGATCCTGCCATCGTTGCCCGACCGCAACGAATGCATTCATCGATTTTCAACTGAGCGGAAATTAACGGCCGATTTTCGGTACTGCGGACTTCTCGCGCAAACGATTGCGCAATCCGCACAAACGTTTTACCGCGACATTTCGTCACCCGTCATTATTCTCGATACAAGAATCAATTGAGTCGTCAAGCCGGGATTAAAAGCCGCATGTAATGCCGTGCGCCGTCACGACATTCGGCGTACCTGCGCGACAACGCGCACGCGACGTTTCGGCGCCCTGGATGGAATCGAAAAAGGAGGAAGTCCGGCACGCTCGGGGCCGTGTGACGACGCGATCGGTCGCCAGGATGCGTGACGGGTTGAAGGCGCGCTTCAGCTCGACAGCGGGGAGAAACTACGTGGATGACGACGACGCGCGGATGCGTTCATCGTCGATCGGTGCCGATGGCCGCATGGACGCCACACCGGCCGGGGTGGCGACGACACATCGCGATGCGCGATCGCCACCCGCACAGCTAGCGAATCACGCGGCGGCCTCCCCGGCTGAAGCCGGCGTCCAGCCGCCGCCCAGTGCGCGATACAGCGCAATCGCATTCGCGAGCCTCAGTTCCTTGAGCCGGATCAGTTCCTGTCCCGACTCGTACGTGCTGCGCTGCGCGTCGAGCAGTTCGAGATACGTCGCGACGCCGCCCGCATAACGACGCTCGGCGAGCTTCAGCCGCGCGCCGTCGGCCGCGTACACGTCCTGCTGCGCGGCAAGCTGGCGATCGATCCAGTCGCGCGCGGCGAACGCGTCGGCCACTTCGCGAAACGCGGTCTGCACGGTCTTCTCGTATTCGGCGACCGCGATGTGCTTGCGCGCGGTCGCGACGTCGAGATTCGCGCGATTGCGGCCGCCCGCGAAGATCGGCAGCGTGATGCGCGGCGCGAACGTCCACACGCTCGTGCCGCCCGCGAACAGGCTCGAGAACGCGTCGCTGACCGAGCCGTAGTCGGTCGTCAGCGCGACGCGCGGGAAGAATGCGGCGCGCGCGGCGCCGATCTGCGCGTTCGCGGCCTTGAGCCGCGACTCGGCCTGCCGGATGTCCGGCCGCCGCCCGAGCAGCGCGCTCGGCGCGCCGGGCGCCACCGGCGCGATCGCGAGCGCGTCGAGCGCGGTGCCGTCGGCCGGCACCGTGCGCGCGAAATCGCCGGCAAGCAATTGCAGCGCGCGCACCGACTGCGCGTGTTCGCGCTGGAGCGCGGCCTGCGACGCACGTGCGGACGCGACCAGCATCTCGGCCGAGCGCAGCTCGATCGCATCGCTCGTGCCGGCCGCATAGCGGCGCTGCGTGAGCGCGGCGATGCGCTCGCGCGCGTCGAGGGTGTGCTGCGCCAGCGCCAGTTGCGCGTGCAACGACCGTTCGGAAACGTACGCGCCGGCGACTTCGGCAATCACGCCGATGCGCACCGTGCGCTGCGCGTCGGCCGTCGCGAAATACTCGGCGAGCGCTGCATCCGACAGATTGCGCACGCGGCCGAACAGGTCGAGCTCGTACGCGCTGATACCCACGCCCGCGCGATACAGCCCGCTCACCGCGCTCTCGCGCACGACCGGGTCGTACTGGCGCGTGCGCTCGTAGCCGAGGTTCGCGTCGAGCGACGGCATCCGGTCCGCGCGCTGCACGCCGTACAGCGCGCGCGCTTCGTCGAGCCGGCCGGCCGCGATCCGCAGGTCGCGATTATTCGCGAGCGCCGCGTCGATCCAGGCCTGCAGCGCCGGGTCGGTGAAATACGCGCGCCAGTCGTCGAGCAGCGCGGCATCGACAGGCGCCGCGACCGACGCCGGCTGCGTGCCGCCGTAGACCGGCGCATAGCTGGCCGGCACCGGCGCCGCCGGCCGCTCGTAGCGCGGCGCGAGCGAGCAGCCGGCGAGCGCGAACGCGAGTGCAGCGGCCAGCGCGACCGGGGCCCGCGACGTCGCGCGCGCCTTCAGGTGAAACGTCATTGCGCACCCTCCATCGTCGCCGGCCGCGACCCGCCGCGCCGGCGCGGGCCGACGTCGAGCAGGCGGCCGACGATCACGAAAAACAGCGGGACGAGGAATACCGCGAGCACCGTCGCCGTGATCACGCCGCCGAGCACGCCGGTGCCGATCGCCATCTGCGCGCCGGACGCGGCGCCCGATGCGAACGCGAGCGGCAGCACGCCGACGCCGAATGCGAGCGACGTCATCACGATCGGCCGCAGCCGCAGGCGCGCGGCCTCGAGCGCCGCGTCGACGAGCGACATGCGCTGCGCGACCAGGTCCTTCGCGACTTCGACGATCAGGATCGCGTTCTTCGCGGACAACCCGATCGTCGCGATCAGCCCCACCTTGAAATAGATGTCGTTCGGCATCGCGCGCAGCGTGACGCCGAGCACCGCGCCGATCACGCCGAGCGGCACGACCAGCATCACCGCGAACGGGATCGACCAGCTCTCGTACAGCGCCGCGAGCGCGAGAAACACGACGAGCACCGACAGCGCGAACAGCATCGGCGCCTGTGCGCCCGACAGCCGCTCCTCGAACGACTGCCCCGACCACGCGTAGCCGATGCCTGCCGGCAGTTTCGCGGCGAGCCGCTCGATCGCGGCCATCGCTTCGCCGCTGCTGTGCCCCGGCGCGGCCGAGCCGTTGATCGTGAACGACGGATAGCCGTTGTAGCGCGTGAGCTGCGGCGGCCCGAGCGTCCAGTGCAGCGTCGCGAACGCCGCGAGCGGCACCATCTCGCCGCGCGCGTTGCGCACGCGCAGCTTCTGCACGTCGTCCGGATCGAGCCGGTGCCGCCCGTCGGCCTGCACGATCACGCGGCGCACCTGCGTGCCGTGCATGAAGTCGCCGATATAGTCGGAGCCGAACATCACCGCGAGCGTCGTGTTGATCTCGTCCATCGACACGCCGAGCGCCGACGCCTTCGCGCGGTCGATGTCGAGCTTGAGCTGCGGCGCGTCCTGCGTGCCGGCGAACATCAGGTCGGTGAGCGCCGGATCCTTGCCGCCCGCCGCGAGCAGCTGCTCGCGCGCGGCGCTGAACGCCGCATGGTCGAGCCCACCGCGGTTCTGCAGCCGGAAGTCGAAGCCGCCCGTCGAACCGAGATCGGGCAGCGCCGGCGAGTTCATCGCGAACACCGTGGTGTTCGCCGTGCCCGCGAAGCGCGCGTTGATGCGCGCGACGATCGCCTGCACGTGATCGCGCCCGGCCTTGCGCTCCTTCCAGTTCTTCAGCGTGACGAAGATCATCCCGCCGTTCGGCCCCTCGCCGTACAGGTTGAAACCGCCGAGCGCGAACGTGTACGCGGCCGGCTCGTCGCGACGAATGTACGATTCGACCTCGCGCACGCTCTGCATCGTTTCCGCGAGCGGCGTGCCTTGCGGGCGGATCACCATCACCATGAAGTTGCCCTGGTCCTCGTCGGGCAGGAACGCGCTCGGCAGTTGCGTGAGCATCAGCGCGGCCGCCGCGGTCAGCGCACCGTACACGACCAGCCAGCGCAGCGGCTTGTTCAGCATCGCGCCGACGCGCGTCGCATAGCGCTGCGTCGAGCGCGCGACGAAGCGGTTGAACCCGCCGAAGAAACCGCGCTTCTCGTGATGGTCGCCGGACACCGGCTTGAGCAGCGTCGCGCACAACGCGGGCGTCAGCGACAGCGCGAGAAACGCCGAGAAGCCGATCGAGACCGCGAGCGCCAGCGCGAACTGGCGGTAGATGTTGCCCACCGCGCCGCCGAAGAACGCCATCGGCACGAACACCGACGTCAGCACGACCGTGATGCCGACGATCGCGCCGCTGATCTGCTGCATCGCCTTGACGGTCGCGTCGTAGGGGCCGAGCCCTTCCTCGACCATCAGCCGCTCGACGTTCTCGACGACGACGATCGCATCGTCGACGAGGATGCCGATCGCGAGCACCATCCCGAACATCGTCAGCACGTTGATCGAGAAGCCGGCCGCATGCATCACGCCGAACGTGCCCGCGAGCGCGACCGGCACGACGAGCGTGGGGATCAGCGTCGCGCGCAGGTTCTGCATGAACAGGAACATCACGAGGAACACCAGCACGCCGGCCTCGACGAGCGTCGTGACGACCTTGTTCATCGACACGCGCACGAACGACGACGTCTCGTACGGGATCTGGTATTTCACGCCCGGCGGGAAGTAGGCGGACAGCGTGTCCATCGCCGCGCGCACGCGCTGCTCGGTGGCCACCGCGTTCGAGCCCGGCGCGAGCTTGATGCCCATGCCCGTGGCGACCTTGCCGTTCACGTACGACGGATAGTTGTAGTCGTTGCCGCCGAATTCGATGCGCGCGACGTCGCGCAGGTAGAGCGCGGCGCCGTCCGGCTGCGTGCGCAGCGCGATCGCGCCGAAGTCGGCCGGCGTCTTCAGCGGCGCGTCGGCGAACACCGTCGCCGCGATCGGTGCGCTGTCCGGCACCGCGCTGCGGCCAATGTCGCCGACCGTCACGCGCGCGTTGTGCGCGCGCACGGCCGACGCGATGTCCGACGCGGTGAGGCCGTGCCCGGCCAGCTTCACCGGGTCGGGCCAGATCCGCATCGCATATTCGGCGCCCCAGAACTGCACCCGGCCGACGCCGTCGACGCGGCGCAGCGCCTGCACGACGTTCGCCGACGCGTATTCGCCGAGCTGCACGTCGCTCATCCGGCCGTCGTCGGAGGTCAGCGACACGACGAGCTGGATGTTGTCCGCGGCCTTCTCGACCTGGATGCCGTCGCGCCGCACGGGTTCGGGCAGCCGCGCCTCGACCGTCTTCAGCCGGTTCTGCACTTCGACGGCCGCGAGATCGGCATTGACGCCCTGCTTGAACGTCAGATAGAGCGACGCCATCCCGGCGCTGCTCGTCGCGGACGTATATAGCAGCCCCGGCGCGCCGTTCATCTCGCGCTCGATCAGCGCGGTCACCGATTCCTCGACGACCTGCGCGGACGCACCCGGATACGTCGCATAGATGCTGACGACGGGCGGCGCGATGTCCGGATACTGCGCGACGGGCAGCGCGCGAATCGCGAACACGCCGCCGAGCATGATGAAGAGTGCGATCACCCACGCGAAGACGGGGCGATCGATGAAGAAACGTGCCATGTTGGTCTATGTGAACCGGTCAGGTTTGACGGGCGGCCGCCGGTGATGCGGCCTTCGGCGAGGCCTGCTCGACGGGCTTGACGGCGGTGTCGGGCGCGAACTGCGCGGCGTTGTCGACGATCACGCGCTCGCCGCCCGCGAGACCGCGCGTGATGCGCCAGTCGCGGCCGCTCATCCGGTCGGCGGCGACTTCGACGTCCTTCACCTTGCCGTTCTCGCCGACCACGCGCACCGACGTGCGATCGGCCGTGCGCAGCAGCGCATCGCGCGGCACGAGGATCGCGCGCTGGTCGACGGCCGCGTCGAGCGCGATCCGCACATACGCGCCCGGCAGCAGTTCGCGTTCGGGATTCGGGAACAGCGCGCGCATCGCGACGGTATCGGTGGTCGGATCGACCGCGAGATCGCTGAACAGCAGCTTGCCCTTCAGCGGATACGCGGTGCCGTCGGCGCGCAGCAGCGTCACCGTGACGTCGTGCTGCGCGATGCCCGTCGCGCGCCCGCTCTTCACCGCGCGGCGCAGTGCGTCGACGTCGGCCGCCGGCTGCGAGAAATTCACGTAGATCGGGTCGAGCTGCTCGACGGTCGTGAGCGGCGTCGCCTGGTCCTGGCCGACGAGCGCGCCTTCGGTCACGAGCGCGCGCCGGGCGCGGCCCGAAATCGGCGCGGTGACGGTCGCATAGTCGAGCTGCAGTTGCGCGCGGGCGAGCTCGGCCTGCGCGGACGCGACGTCGGCCTTCGCCTGCGTGTCGCCCGCGACGGCCTCGGTGTGATCGCGCTCGCTGACCGCGCGGTCGCGCACCAGGTCGTCGTAACGGCGGCGCTTGTCGCTCGCCGCGAGCGCGGCGGCCTGCGCCTTCGCGAGCGCCCCTCTCGCGGCGTCGCGCGCGGCCTTCAGCGGTGCGGGGTCGATGCGGAACAGCACCGCGCCCTGCTTCACTTCCTGGCCTTCCTCGTAAGTCCGCGCGGTGACGATGCCCGCGACCCGCGCGCGCACTTCCGCCTGCCGATATGCGTCGAGCCGGCCCGGCAATTCGACGGTCATCGGCACGGCCGTCGGACGCACCGTCACGACCGTCGCGTTCTGAATGGCCTCCGGCGCCTTGTCCCGTTCGCCCTTTCCGCAGCCGGTCGCGGCCAGCGCGGCCGCGAGCGCAAACGACGCCAGCCGCAGGCGGCGCCCCAGGGAGCGTTTGTTATTCATGTGCTGACCTCGGATCGTTCGCCGCCATACAATGCGGCGGCTCAGGGTGGCCGATTATAATCAGTCACGACTGATTAAATACAGGCGGTTGCAATCCGGCCGCCATACTGTCTCAATAAAACGACAGCGAACTGTAAGGAAATTCACGACATGGCCCGCAAGACCCGGGAAGAATCGCTCGCCATCAAGCACCGGATCCTCGACGCCGCCGAGCTCGTGCTGCTCGAAAAAGGCGTCGCGCAAACCGCGATGGCGGACCTCGCCGAGGCCGCCGGAATGTCGCGGGGCGCCGTGTACGGCCATTACCGCAACAAGATGGAAGTGTGTCTCGCGATGTGCGACCGCGCATTCGCACGTACGTCGGAAGGGTTCGACGCGGTGGACAGCCTGCCCGCGTTCGCCACGCTGCGCCGCGCGGCGTCGCATTACCTGCGGCAATGCGGCGAGCCGGGCGCGATGCAGCGCGTGCTCGTGATCCTCTATACGAAATGCGAGCAGAGCGAGGAGAACGGCGCGTTGCAGCGCCGCCGCATGCTGCTCGAGCTGCAGATGCTGCGCATCACCAAGGCGCTGCTGCGCCGCGCGATCGCGGCCGGCGAACTGGCCGCCGATCTCGACGTGCATCTCGCGGCCGTCCATCTCGTGTCGCTGCTCGAAGGCGTGTTCGCATCGATGATCTGGACCAACCGCTTGCGCGGCAATCTGTGGAACGACGCGGAAGCGATGCTCGACGCCGGCTTCGACGCGGTCAGGACATCCGCCGCGCTGCGCGTGCGCGCGCAAAAATTTCCTGTCTGACGAAAAGCCGCGCAATAAATGCTGATTTAACCCGATTTACCGCAGTGCGAAACGAATGAGCCGACCCTCTTTAAAATTTTTAACGTTTCGCGGAACATCGGTAGACTGACGCTGTCATCTTTCTTTAGCGTCTTCGTGATAAACCGGGTTCGACCCGGAAAGGTCACGCCGCCGTTCGAAGCGGGCCTGCCCGCGAGTTGGGTCGAACGGAAACGACACAGGCCCCTGGCGGGGCCTGTTTTGTTGCACGCCCGTCGCCCGCCCCGTCGTCACCCGACGGATCTGCCGCCGATGGTTCACGCCCACACCTCTTTGAACCGCTTTTCCTGGATGTGGACACCTTTGGTCAAGCCTGCCGCAATTCCTGATGCTTTCGCGCCCGGGCGCGCGCAGCGCCTCGTGCGCGCGCTCGTGCCGGCCGCCGTGCTCGGCGCCCTCGCCGCCTTCGGTCTCGCCGCCGCGCTGCCGGCCGTCTCGCAACTGCCGGGCGCCGTCGATTCGGGCACGGCCGCGCTGCCGCAGCGCGTGCTGTCCGACACGCCGTTTCCCACCGCGCAGCATTTCGTGACGAGCGAACTCGCGCGCACGATCGGCGAGCGCAACGAACGCGATGAACGCACCGACCGCAACCTGCAGCCGGGCCTGTTCGCGCCGCTCAGCGCGCACCGCAACGACATGCTCGGCTATACGAGCCTGTTCCAGCTCGCGCCGCCCGAGCAGCAGCACGGAATGCGCGCGGGCGACATCGAACTCACGCTGTCCGATACGCTGAACCGTCTCGACGTGCCGCCCGAAGTGCGCATCCAGCTCGGCGATCTCGTCACCGGGAAGGTCGCGTTGCGCGCCGGCGCGCAGCGCGGCGACTACTACCGCATCGCGTACGACACCAACAACGGCACGCCGCACCTCACCGCGCTCGAGCTGCGCGTCGCGGGCCGCACGTTCGGGGCGATCTGGTTCCGCGCGCCGGGCGCCGACCACGGCGCGTACTACACGCTCGACGGCGCGCCGCTCGAAGCGGCCGCGTTCACGATGCCAGTCAAGTGGACGCGCATCAGCTCGTTCTTCGGCGAACGCGTCCACCCGCTGTCGCAGGCGATGGCATTCCATACCGGCGTCGACCTCGCCGCACCGTCCGGCACGCCCGTCAATGCGGCGGCCGACGGCGTCGTGTCGTTCGTCGGCACCGATCCGGGCGGCTACGGCCACTACGTGATCGTCGATCACGCGGACGGTTATTCGACCTACTACGCGCATTTGTCCGCGTTCGCGCGCGGGCTGAAGACCGGCGAAACCGTCAGGCAGGGCCAGCGCATCGGCTCGGTCGGGATGACCGGCGCGGCCACCGGTCCGCACCTGCATTTCGAAGTGCGCGTCGCGAACGACCCGGTCGATCCGCTCGTCACGCTCGCGAGCGCGCAGACGGGGCTGTCCGACATGCAGCTCACCGCGTTCCGCCAGGAAGCGGCGCAATGGCGCTTCCGCCTCGCGTCGATCAGTACGACGCCGTTTGCATTCGCGCAGAGCGACGGCCCGCTGTGGGGCGACTTCGCGACCGGTCCGTCGACGCTGCGTTCGGTGTTCGATACGCACTACAGCGCGTCCTGACGCTGACGCTGACGCGCTGAAGTGCTGAAGTTCTCAAGCACCGAAGTTCTGAAGCACCTTCACACCCGTCGCCGCTCGCTCGGCGACGACGCGGCCCGCTGCGGATAGCCGCACGCTCTCACCTTCATCACCGGAAACGCGCCGCATGCATCGCACGCGGCGCGCACGCCGTCACCGCACCGGTTCCGTGCGTTCAGCCGCAGCCCGCGCGATGCGCTCCGCGCGAGGACGACGCGACAGCAACCAGCGCGCCGCACCGTCGAGCGACGTGCACAGCACCAGATAGATCGCCGCGACGAACAGGAAGATCGGCGCCGGATACACCATCAGCCGGTTGTTCACCTGCGTCGCGACGAACGACAGTTCCGGCACGCCGACGATATACGCGAGCGACGTGTCCTTCACGAGCGCGACCCACTGATTGACAAACGACGGCGTCATGATCCGGATCGCCTGCGGCAGCAGCACGTAGCGCACGGTCTGCCAGCGCGTGAGCCCGAGCGACAGCCCCGCCTGCCACTGCCCGTCGCCGGCCGCGACGATGCCCGCATGCACCGCATGCGCGAGATACGCGCCGCCGATCAGCGCCAGCGCGCACACGACCGTCGCGAGTCCCGGCACGTCCATGTGCAGCAGCATCGGCATCAGGAAGTACGTCCAGAAGATCAGCATCAGCACCGGAATCGCGCGAAAGAAGCCGATGAACGCGAGCAGCAGCACGCGCAGCGGGCCGCGCGCGAGCGCCATCGCGACGCCGAGCGCCACGCCCAGCACCGCCGATGCGATGGCCGACGCGATCGCCAGCACGAGCGACAGCGCGGCGCCGCCGAGCGGACCATCCGGGAATGCGCCGACGAGCAGATACGGCAGGTTGTCGAGCAGCAGCGAGAGATCCATCGTCAACGCCCCGCCCCGAGTCGGTCGCGCCATTGCGTGGCCGCATAGGCACCGGCCTCGATCGCGGCCACCGCGGCGATGTACAGCACGGTCGCGACACCGAAGGCGGCAAAGGTCTTGAACGTCTCCGTCTCGACCTGCCGCGACGCGTACGACAGCTCGGCGACACCGATCGCCATCGCGAGCGACGAGTTCTTCACGAGATTCATGTATTGGCCGAACAACGGCGGCAGCGCGATGCGCACGGCCTGCGGCAGCACGACGTAGCGCAGCGACTGCATCGGCGTGAGGCCGAGCGCCGCGGCCGCATCGTGCTGCGCACGGCGCACGCCGCGCAGCCCGGCTTCGCATTCCTCGGCGACGAACGCGGCCGTGTACGCGCTCAACCCGAACCAGCCCGCGACGAACTCGAACGACGGCCATGCGAGCGTGAACGGGCCCGCGCTCAGCTGATGGCGCGCGTTCAGCCACGCGACCCATGTGTCGGGCAGCAACGACGCGACGCCGAAATACCAGAACAGCAACTGCACGAGCAACGGCGTGTTGCGGAATGCGACGACATAGCCGGCCGCGAGCGTGCGCGGCGCCGTGCCGCGCGCATGCCGCATGACGGCGAGCAGCAGTCCGCCGACCGTCGCGGCGAGCGCCGACGCGGCCGCGAGGCCGAGCGTCAGCAGGAAGCCCTGCCAAAGCCAGGACAGATATTTGGGAACCAAGCCGAGCATGGTGGTGCGGGCGCGAAGCAAGCGATCAAGAGAAACGGAAAGCGCCGCGATTCCCGCGCACCGGCACGACCGATGGCGGAACGCGGCGCGCCCTGCATGCGCCTCAGGTCTTGTCGCCGATGCGGAAGATGCGCGTGAGCGGCGTCTTCGTCGTCGGACCGAACCACGCGTCGTAGATCTGGCCCGCGCGGCCATTCGCCTCGAGCCCCTTCAGCGTGTCGTTCACGAAGCCGAGCAGGCGCGTCTCGCCCTTCGGCACGCCGACGCCCATGTAGTCGTTCGAGATCGTGAATGCCGGGATCTCGTAGTTCTGCTTGTCGGGCACGTTCGCGAGCAGGCCGATCAGCTTCGGGCCGTCCTGCGTGATCGCCTGCACGTTGCCGGCGCGCAGCGCGGCGAACGCGAACGGCGTGTCGTCGTACGCGACGATCGTCGCCTTCGGGAATTTCTCGCGCAGCGTGATCTCGTTCGTCGTGCCCTTGTCCGCGCCGACGCGCAAGCCGTTCAGCTGGTCGGCCGATTTCAGCACGCCCTTCTTCGCGAGAAACTGCTGGCCCGACGAGAAATACGGGATGCTGAAGTCGACCTGCTTCGCGCGCTCGTCGGTGATCGTGAAGTTCGCGAGCACCAGGTCGACCTTGCCGGAGGTCAGGAACGGAATGCGGTTCGCGGGATTGGTCGGCTGCAGCTGCAGCTTCACGCCGAGCTTGTCGGCCAGCGCCTTCGCATAGTCGACGTCGAGGCCGACGATGTGATTGCTCTTGCCGTCGACATAGCCGAACGGCGGATTGCTGTCGAAGGTCGCGACGCGCAGCACGCCGGCCTTCTTGATGTCGTCGAGGCGGTCCGCGTGCGCGACCGTGCCGGCCGTAACGAGTGCGGCCCCGACGAGCCACGTAGCGAGAGTGTGGAATTTCATGAGCACGACCTGATTTGTTATGAAGGCCGGCGCGGATCGCGCGGCGGCCGGTTCGAGGAACATCGCGACGCTGTGTGTCGTCGCGAAGCCGCTAACGTATCAGCGCGTGCGGCGATTCCGAACCAACAAATGGTGCTTTGCTCTGCGGGTTTCGTGATGAGGCTTGCAGCGGCTGCATGCGGCGCATGCGCACAAAAAAACGCCCGCTGCACGCAGCGGGCGCGAATCCCAGTCAAGGAGGTGTCACACGAACTACGCGTTCAGAATAAGCGCATCGTCCGCTGCGGACAACGAAGCGATTCCGATATCGATATCGTGCGCCCCGCGATGAGCTTGCACGCGCGCATGCGAAAACGCCACGCATAAAAAACGGCGCTCCGCCTGCATGGCGGAGCGCCGTCCTGTTGCACGTTGCCGGTCGATGCGGGCAACCCGGCGGGCTGCCCTGCCGATCACGGTTCGTGACGCAGGTACCCTTCCTTGCTCGGATCGCGCATCCGCCACGACACGATCAGCGAGATCGCGCACAGCACCGTCACGTACCAGTAGAAGGTTTCCTCGCTGCCGATCGACTTGAACCACAGCGCGACGTACTCGGCCGAGCCGCCGAAGATCGCGTTCGCGACCGCATACGACAGGCCGACGCCCATCGCGCGCACTTCGGGCGGGAACATCTCGGCCTTGATGAGGCCGCTGATCGACGTGTAGAAGCTGACAATCGCCAGCGCGATCGTGATCAGCACGAACGCGGCCGTCGGGCTCGTGACGGTCTTCAGCGCGTGCATCAGCGGCACCGTGCCGATCACCGCGAACGTGCCGAACAGGATCATCGACGTGCGGCGGCCGATCTTGTCGGACAGCGCGCCGAACACCGGCTGGATCAGCATGTAGACGAGCAGCGCGACGGTCATCACGTTGCTGGCCGTCTTCGCATGCATGCCGGCCGTGTTCACGAGGTATTTCTGCATGTACGTCGTGAAGGTGTAGAAGATCAGCGAGCCGCCGGCCGTGAAACCGACCACCGTGAAGAAGGCGCCCTTGTGCTGCCACACGCCGCGGATCGTGCCCGCGTCCTTCTTGTCACGCGATGCGCTCGTCGACGTCTCGTCGAGCGATTTGCGCAGGTACAGCGAGATCAGCGCGGCCGCCGCCCCGCAGACGAACGGAATGCGCCAGCCCCACGCCTTCAGCTCGTCGTTCGACAGCGCCTGCTGCAGGATCACGAGCACCAGCAGCGCGCACAGCTGGCCGCCGATCAGCGTCACGTACTGGAACGACGCGAAGAAACCGCGCCGCCCCTTCAGCGCGACTTCGCTCATGTAGGTTGCGCTCGTCCCGTATTCGCCGCCCACCGACAGCCCCTGGAACAGGCGCGCGACCAGCAGCAGCGCCGGCGCCAGCGCGCCGATCTGCGCATAGGTCGGCAGCACCGCGATCACGAGCGAGCCGCCGCACATCATCAGCACCGAGATCATCATCGCCGTGCGACGGCCGTGACGGTCGGCGATGCGGCCGAACAGCCAGCCGCCGATCGGACGCATCAGGAAGCCGGCCGCGAACACGCCGGCCGTGTTCAGCAGCTGCGTGGTCGTGTTGCCGCTCGGGAAGAACGCCGGTGCGAAGTACAGCGCGCAGAACGAGTAGATGTAGAAGTCGAACCACTCGACGAGGTTGCCCGACGAGGCGCCGACGATGGCGAACACGCGCCGCCGGGTGTCATGCGCGGACAGCGCAGCTTGGTCGGTCTGGACGTCCATGGGTTGGTCTGTTCCTTTTAGTGCTTTCTGGGCGAGACGGCTCGCGGGCCGTCGCGTACGGTCGCACGTGGCACCGGTTCCGGCGGCACGGCGCTACGGGATTTTAGCGAAATGTAAAGTAACGGGCTTTCCGGGTTCGTCCGGATGTAGAAAATTTTTCTCCCGGTACGCGTTCGTCATATGAAAACGCCAGCCCTCAGGCTGGCGTCCGGTGCAAACTGTTCTCGGGCGATCGTCAGACGCGCACCTCCGGCGGCACGTAGCGGCACTCGTAGCGCTTGCGCACGGTCCCGGCCTCGTCGACGCTTTCCAGGAACACGTCGAACTGCCAGAGCCGCGCCATGTGCTTGAGCACTTCCTCGCTGTCGTTCGACAGATGGCGGTTGTCGGTCATGAAATGGCGCAGCGTGAGGCTGCGGTCGCCGCGTGTGTTCACGGCCCACACCTGGATGTTCGGCTCGCGGTGATGGATGTCGTACTGCCGCGACAACGCCTGCCGCACGTACTGGTAGCCGGACTCGTCGTGGATCGCCGACACCTCGAGCGAATCGCGCATGTCGTCGTCGAGCACCGAGAACAGCCGCATCTCGCGGATCAGGTTCGGCGACAGGTACTGCGCGATGAAGCTCTCGTCCTTGAAGTTGCGCATCGCGTAGTGCATCGCCGGCAGCCACGGGGTGCCCGCGATCTCCGGAAACCACTTGTAGTCCTCTTCCGTCGGCGCCTCGCAGATCCGGCGGATGTCACTCATCATCGAGAAGCCGAGCGCATACGGGTTGATCCCGCTGTAGTACGGCTTCGTGACGGGCGGCTGGTAGACCACGTTGCTGTGCGAGTGCAGGAACTCCATCATGAAGCCGTCTTCCAGCTTGCCCTGGTTGTACAGCGTATTCAGCAGCGTGTAGTGCCAGAACGTCGCCCAGCCTTCGTTCATCACCTGCGTCTGCCGCTGCGGATAGAAGTACTGGCCGATCTTGCGCACGATGCGGATCACTTCCCGCTCCCACGGCTCGAGCAGCGGCGCGTTCTTCTCCGCGAAATACAGCAGGTTCTCCTGCGGCTCAGGCGGATAGCGTCCTTCCTGCTCCTCCATCTGCTCGGGCTTCTTGCCCGGCAGCGTGCGCCACAGCTCGTTGACCTGCGACTGCAGATACGCCTCGCGCTCGCGCCGCAGCGCGGCCTCCTTCGACAACGACGGCTTCTGCGGCCGCTTGTAGCGGTCGACGCCGTAGTTCATCAGCGCATGGCACGAATCGAGCAGTTCCTCGACGCGATCGAGGCCGTAGCGCTCCTCGCATTCGGCGACGTAGTTCTTCGCGTACACGAGATAGTCGATGATCGCGTGCGCGTCGGTCCACAGCCGGAACAGGTAGTTGCCCTTGAAGAAGGAGTTGTGCCCGTACGCCGCGTGCGCGATGACGAGCGCCTGCATCGTCATCGTGTTCTCTTCCATCAGATACGCGATGCAGGGATTCGAGTTGATGACGATTTCGTACGCGAGGCCCATCTGGCCGCGGCGATAGCTTTTCTCGGTCGCGAGGAAGTGCTTGCCGAACGACCAGTGGCGATAGTTGACCGGCATCCCGACCGACGCGTACGCATCCATCATCTGCTCGGCGCTGATCAGCTCGAGCTGGATCGGATAGATGTCGAGCTCGTACTGCTCGGCGACCTGCGAGATGTGCGTGTCGTATTCCTCGAGCAGCTCGAACGTCCAGTCGGACGGGCACGGCAGCGGCTTGCGTTCGGCAACGTTCATACGCGCTTCCTTCTGCCCGGCACCGGGCAAGTCGGCGGCCGGCGCCGCCGGTTCGGTCCGGCCGCTTTGCTGCGATGCGGCAGGGCCGGCCGTGTCGTCGCCGGAAGGGCGCGGCGCATAGCCGCGCGACTCGTTGTGCAGATGGCGGGTCGTCATGACATTTCCACCTGCTTTTCGAACAATTCGCGAAATACCGGGTAAATATCGGCAGCCGATTCGACTTTCTTCATCGCGAGGTGCGGTTGCGACAGCGCCAGCTGTGCGTACTCCAGCCACAGGTTCTGCTCTTCCGGGGCGACCTGGATATACGCGAAGTAACGCGTCTTGGTGAGGATATCCTCTTCCAGGATTTTGCGACACTTCGGCGAATCGTCAGTCCAGTTGTCGCCGTCGGACGCCTGCGCGCCGTAGATGTTCCACTCGGTCGGCGAGTAACGCTCGTTCATCACCTTGCGCATCAGCTCGAGCGCGCTCGACACGACGGTGCCGCCGCTTTCGGTCGAATGGAAGAAGGTGTCCTCGTCGACCTCCTCGGCGCGCGTGTGGTGACGGATGAACACGACTTCGATGCGCTCGTAGTTGCGCTTCAGGAACAGGTACAGCAGGATGAAGAAGCGTTTCGCGAGATCCTTGCGCTGCTCGTCCATCGAGCCCGACACGTCCATCAGGCAGAACATCACGGCCTGGCTCGACGGTTGCGGCTGCTTCACGCGGTTGATGTAGCGCAGGTCGAACGGATCGATGAACGGGATCCGCCAGATGCGCCCCTTCAGATGATGGATCTCGGCCTCGAGCGTCGCGATATCCTCGCGACGGTCTTCCGGATCGAGCTTCATCACCTCGAGCCGCGCTTCGAGTTCGCGCAGCTCGTTGACGAGCGGCGAACCGAGCGCGATGCGTCGCCCGAGCGCGCTGCGCAGCGAGCGCACGACGTCGATGTTGTTCGGCGTGCCTTCCGCCGACCAGCCCGCGCGCACGTTCTTCCAGCTCGGCACCGTCAGCAGGTGCGTCTTCACGAGGCGCGGCAGTTCGAGGTCGTCGAAGAAGTACTGCATGAATTCGTCGCGGGACAACTCGAACACGAAGTCGTCCTGCCCTTCGCCTTCGTTGCTCGCCTGACTGCCGCCGCCGCCCGAGCCGCCCTGCGGACGCGGAATCTTGTCGCCGCGCACGTAGTCCTCGTTGCCCGGGTGCACGTATTCGCGACGCCCGCCCGGCGCGTGCCGGAAATTCGGCTCGGCGATGTCCTTGCGCGGAATCGTGATGCTTTGCGTGCTCTGGATATCCTTGATGCTACGGTCGCGCACCGCGTCGGACACGGCACGACGAATGTAGTTCTTGACGCGACGCAGAAAGCGTTCGCGGTTGGCGATGCTCTTGTTCTTGCCGGCCAGCCTGCGGTCGATGATTTGATGAAGCACTCCCGGTCTCCCGCTCGAAAGTCGATCTGCCGGGGCACTCGCCGCGCATGCCGTCTGCCGTCATGCGGGCGGCGCCTCTGAAAGCGCCCGTACGGACTCGCCGCACGGGCGCGGTACCGCGCCGCGTCATGACGACTTGCGCACGCGCAGGTACCAGTCGCAAAGCAGCCTCACCTGCTTCGGCGTATAGCCCTTCGCGACCATCCGGTTCACAAAGTCCTCATGCTTGCGTTGCTCCTCCGCCGAGCCCTTCGCATTGAACGAAATGACCGGCAACAGTTCCTCGGTATTCGAGAACATCTTCTTCTCGATCACGACGCGCAACTTCTCGTAGCTCGTCCACACGGGGTTCTTCCCGGCGTTCGCCGCCCGTGCACGCAACACGAAGTTCACGATCTCGTTGCGGAAATCCTTCGGATTGCTGATCCCCGCCGGCTTCTCGATCTTCTCCAGTTCCGCATTCAGCGCGGCGCGGTCGAAGCTCTCGCCCGTGTCGTGATCGCGGAATTCCTGGTCCTGGATCCAGAAGTCCGCATACGTGACGTAGCGGTCGAAGATGTTCTGCCCGTACTCCGAATACGACTCGAGGTAAGCCGTCTGGATCTCCTTGCCGATGAACTCCGCGTAGCGCGACGCGAGCACGTCCTTCACGAACGACAGGTACTTCTGCTCGGTCTCCGGCGGGAACTGCTCGCGTTCGATCTGCTGTTCGAGCACGTACATCAGGTGCACGGGGTTGGCCGCGACCTCGCTCGAGTCGAAGTTGAACACGCGCGACAGGATCTTGAACGCGAAGCGCGTCGACACGCCGGTCATTCCTTCGTCCACGCCCGCGTAGTCGCGATACTCCTGGTACGACTTCGCTTTCGGATCGGTGTCCTTCAGGTTTTCGCCGTCATACACCTGCATCTTCGAGAACAGGCTCGAATTCTCCGGCTCATGCAGGCGCGACAGCACCGAGAACTGCGACATCATCTTCAGCGTGCCCGGCGCGCACACGGCCTCGGCCAGCGACGAGTTGCGGATCAGCTTCTCGTAGATCTTGATCTCTTCCGACACGCGCAGGCAGTACGGCACCTTCACGACGAAGATCCGGTCGAGCAGTGCCTCGTTGTTGCGGTTGTTGCGGAAGGCCTTCCATTCCGATTCGTTCGAGTGCGCGAGGATCACGCCGTCGAACGGAATCGCGCCGAATCCTTCGGTGCCCTTGAAGTTGCCTTCCTGCGTCGCGGTCAGCAACGGGTGCAGCACCTTGATCGGCGCCTTGAACATTTCGACGAATTCGAGCAGGCCCTGGTTCGCCAGGCACAGGCCGCCCGAGTAGCTGTACGCATCGGCGTCGTCCTGCGCATACTGTTCGAGCTTGCGGATGTCGACCTTGCCGACGAGCGACGAGATGTCCTGGTTGTTCTCGTCGCCAGGTTCCGTCTTCGCGATGCCGATCTGCCGCAGGATCGACGGAAAGCGGCGTACCACGCGGAACTGGCGGATATCGCCGTTGTATTCGTGCAGGCGCTTGACGGCCCACGGACTCAGGATGCTCTTCAGGTAGCGGCGCGGAATGCCGTACTGCTCTTCGAGGATCGGGCCGTCTTCGTCGTAGTCGAACAGCCCGAGCGGCGATTCGTTGACGGGCGAACCCTTCAGCGCATAGAACGGCACGCGCTCCATCAGCTGCTTCAGGCGCTCGGCGATCGACGACTTGCCGCCGCCCACCGGGCCGAGCAGGTAGAGAATCTGCTTCTTCTCTTCGAGCCCTTGCGCAGCGTGGCGGAAGTACGCGACCACCTGCTCGATCACTTCCTCCATTCCGTAGAATTCACGGAACGCGGGATAGACCTTGATAACCTTGTTCGCGAAGATCCGCGACAGGCGCGGGTCGATGCGGGTATCGATTTGTTCGGGTTCCCCGATTGCAGCCAGCATGCGTTCGCCAGCCGTGGCGTACGCTGACGGATCGTTCTTGCAGAGCGCGAGGTACTCCTCCAGCGAGAACTCTTCCTCTCGCGTTTTTTCGAAGCGGTTCGCGAAGCTGCTGTAAATATCCATGCTACCTCCCTCGCCTGAGTCTGAAGACGTGCCTGCCTTCTATGACTGCGCAGAAGCAAGCGCGTTCGAATTCATCCTAAACCCTTTCTTATTTTTTTTCACGAACTCTTCGTATGAAGTTCGTCATTCTCGACAACACCGCTTGGACAACGCATTTCGACGCTTTACAATCGATCTCCCGTGTCGCAGAAACGGCATCCGCCACCTCTCGTCGAGCATCGGAACGTCTCGTGCGTTGGACACCTCCGTCGTCGTCGCGGCACCCTTCACTCCCCCTTCATCCCTAGACGTTCGAGCGGACGTTTACGACGACACGCTGCGCGCGCCGTTACAAATTTTTTTCGCATCGTCCGGAGATACCCGTAGTGCGGATGCGAACACGCAGCGCGCGGCGACGCACGAACTTTCACGTGCGCTGTCACATTCCATCGGTCGAAACGACGACGCCCGCATGTCGCGGGCGTCGTGTGCTGCCAAATGGGGAGAGATACGGGGAGAGATACCGGGGAGCGTTACCGCGAAAAGATGCGCGTCACGCGCGAATCAGAACGTTTCCCAGTCGTCGGCGCCGGCAGCCACCGGAGCGGGCGCGGCGGCCGCGGCAGCCGGCTTGCGCACCGGCGCGGCGCGCTTCGGCGCTGCATCACGATCGTTGCGCGCCACGGCCGGCGCGGGCGGCGAAACCGGCACCGCAGCCGCTGCGGGCACCGCGCGCGGCGCCTGACGTGCGGCGGCAGCGGTCGCCGGCTGCGCCGCGTCGTCGTCGATCCGGAACACCGACGCCGTCTCGCGCAGGCGCGCGGCCTGTTCGTCGAGCGATTGCGCGGCGGCCGCCGCTTCCTCGACGAGCGCGGCGTTCTGCTGGGTGACCTCGTCCATCTGCGCGACCGCGCGCGCGACCTGGTCGATGCCGCCGCTCTGTTCCTCGGACGCCGCCGCGATCTCGCCCATGATGTCGGTCACGCGCTGCACCGCACCGATCACGTCGCTCATCGTGCGGCCGGCTTCGTCGACCAGCGTCGACCCCGTCCGGATGCGCTCCACCGACGCGTCGATCAGCATCTTGATCTCCTTGGCCGCGCTCGACGAACGCTGCGCGAGACTGCGCACCTCGCCCGCCACGACCGCGAAGCCGCGGCCTTCCTCGCCGGCGCGCGCGGCCTCGACCGCCGCGTTCAGCGCCAGGATGTTGGTCTGGAACGCGATTCCCTCGATGATCGCGATGATGTCCGCGATCTTCGCGGAGCTGTCGTTGATCTCGCCCATCGTGCCGACCACCTGGCCGACCACCGTATTGCCCTTGTTTGCAATCTCCGACGCGTTCGCGGCCAGCGAGCTTGCCTGCCGCGCATTGTCCGCGTTCTGCTTCACGGTGCCGGTCAGCTGCTCCATGCTCGATGCGGTTTCCTGCAGCGCGGACGCCTGCTCTTCCGTGCGCGACGATAGGTCGATGTTGCCGGCGGCGATCTGGCGCGCCGCGGTCGCGATCGACTCGCTGCCGCCGCGCACGGTGCGCACCGTGTCGACGAGGCCGCGCTGCATCCTCGCGAGACCGTCCAGGAGTTGGCCCATTTCGTCGCGCCGATGCACGACGATCGAGCGGCGCAGGTCGCCCGCGGCGATCGCGTCGAAATGCGCGAGCGCGTCCGCGAGCGGACGGCCGATCGCACGGCTGAGCGTCAGCCAGGAAAACGCGGCGGCAACCAGACCGGCCGCCAGCAGGACGATCGACAGCACGCGCAGCGTCTCGTACAACGATTCCGCGCGGTCGAAGCCCGCCTGCCCGTCGGTGAACTGGAAATTGCGCAGTGCTTCGCCCGCAACCGAGAGCTCGTTATAAAGCGTCGAGAGCTGCTTGGCGCCCTCGCCGATCCGGTCGTGGTCGCCCGCCGCGACCAGCCCTACGAACGCGTCGCAACTGCGCTGCAGCGCCTGCCGCTTCGCGGCGACGTCCTGCGCGAGCCGGTCTTCCTCCGGGCCGCGCGGCAGTGCAAGGTATTTTTGCCACCACGCGTCGGACTGCGTGCGCATCGCGCGGCTGCGTTCCACGGCCGCAGCCGAGTCGGGCGTGCCCGCCAGCAGCGCGGCGCGATCGAGCGCCAGGCGCTCGCGCGCCGCGTACATTTCGGCAACGGCCACGTCGACCGCGCTCGGCATCTGGTTCGTGAAAATCTCGCGCGTCGCGTCGTTCGAGCGCGTCATCCCGTACACGCCGAGCACGCCGATCACACCCAGCAGTACCGCGAGAAACGCCATCGTCAAACCGATGCGCGCACGTATCGTCAGGTTTCCGATCACCATCATTCTTCCTGTATTGCGTCGTCGTGAACGGGCAAGGCCCGTTTTTCGAAACAGTGTTTCGCCCAGGTGTATTTACGACCGGATGTTGCGCAGCTTGATGGTATTCACATCAATTTTTTCAGCAATTCATCCGTTCATTACGGATTTCAGAATAATAGGGGCGAAGCATCGCCGGCCGCTTCGCGAACGCACGTCGCAAGCAATCGAGGTCAGGCAAATGGGGAAAGATGGCCGGCCGCCTGCTGTCGCACGCGCCGGCCGGGATGCGCGATCCAGCCCTATTCGGCCAGTTCGGCGAGCGTGGGAATCGACGGCTGCGCGCCTGCGCGCGTGACCGACAGCGCCGCCGCGCGTTGCGCGAAGCGGATGGCGGCGTCGACGTCCGCGCCGGCCGCGAGCCGTGCGGAGAAACCGCCGATGAAGGTGTCGCCCGCCGCGGTCGTGTCGACCGCCTTGACGACGGGGGCCGGATAGTGGCGTGCCGCGCCGTCGGCCGTCAGCGCGAACACGCCGCGCGCGCCGAGCGTGATCAGCACATTGCGCGCGCCGGCTGCCCGCAACGCACGCGCCGCGGCTTCCGCCTCGGCCGGATTGCGCACCGGCAGCCCGGTCAGCGCGGCCGCCTCGACTTCGTTCGGGATCAGGTAATCGACCAGCGGCAGCCAGCCGTCCGGCAGCGGCGCGACGGCAGGCGCCGGATTGAGCACCACGGTGCGGCCGAGCCGCCGTCCGGCCGACAGCGCGGCGAACACGGCGTCCGGCGGCGTCTCGAGCTGGCAGATCAGCACGTCGGTCGCGGCCAGCGCCGCCTCGTGCCGCGCCACCGTATCCGTCGTGACTTCGCCGTTGCCGCCCGCGACGATCACGATCGTGTTCTGGCTGGCGTCGTCGACGACGATCAAGGCGACGCCGGTCGACGCCGCCTTGCTCGTCGCGAGCCGCGAGCAGTCGATGCCTTCGGTCTCGAGGCCGGCCCGCAGCGCGGCGCCGTGCGCATCCGCGCCGACGCAGCCGATCATCGCGACCTGCGCGCCGAGCCGTGCGGCCGCGACGGCCTGGTTGCCGCCCTTGCCCCCCGCGGCCTGCGCATACGCGTGACCGGCGAGCGTTTCGCCCGGCAACGGCAGCCGCGACGCCCGTACGACGAGATCCATGTTGAGGCTGCCGACCACCGTCACGCGGCCGGCGCCTGCCGCACGCGCCGTCATGGGCGAGCACCGGGCGCGGCCGGCTCGCGGTAGACCGCCGTCGATTCGCGCAGCACGAGCCGCGGCGACACGACGCGGCGACGGCTCGGCGCGGCCGTCGAGCCGCCGCCGATCCGCTCGATCAGCGTCTGCGCGGCCATTTCGCCGAGGGCGCGCACCGACTGGCCGACCGTCGACAGCGCCGGATACGTATAACGGGAGAATTCGATGTCGTCGAAGCCGATGATCGAGCAGTCGTCCGGCACGCGCATGCCGCGCTCGGCCGCCGCGCGCAGCGCGCCGACGCCCATCAGGTCGTTGCCCGCGAAAATCGCGCTCGGGTGCACCGACTCGAACAGCCGCGATGCCGCGTGATAGCCGCCCAGGCACGAAAAATCGCTTTCCGCGATCGCGCCCGGCACGATGTCGATCCCGCGCTCGGCCATCGCGCGGATGAAGCCGTGCACGCGCATCGCGCTGACGGCCGTGTCGGTCGGCCCGGTGATGCAGCCGATCTTCGCGTGCCCGAGTTCGAGCAGATGACGCGTCGCCAGGTAGGCGCCGCGTTCGTGGTCGATCTGCACGAGATCGGCCGCGAGCCCCTCGATGTTGCGGTCGACGACGACGAGCGGCGCATGCGCGTCGGCGAGCGTCTGCGCGAGCACCGCGTCCTCGCCGGCCGACGCGACGATCAGCCCGTCGATGCGCTTTTCCTGCAGCACGCGCAGGTAGTTGCGCTGCTTCACGGGATCGTCGTCCGAGTTGCAGAAGAACACGCAATAGCCGTTGGCCGCGCACTGGTCCTCGATGCCGCGCGCAAGCTCCGCGAAGTACGGATTCGTGCTGTTCGGCACGACGAGGCCGATGGTCGCCGTCGAGCGCGCCTTCAGCGAGCGCGCCACGGCCGACGGCACGTAGTTCAGCTCGCGGATCGCGCCTTCGACCTTCGCACGCACATCCGCGGACACCGGCCGCGAATTGTTCACCACGTGCGAGACGGTCGTAAACGACACGCCCGCCATGGCCGCCACATCCTTGATCGTCGCCATTTCCCGTTTCTCTCTGGTCTGCTTTCTGTGTAGTTTTACCGGGCGCGCGCGCGCCGGCTGCGATACGTATCGAGCACGACCGCCACCACGATCACCGCCCCGGTGATGATCCGTTTGGTCGGCTCGTTCGCGCCGATCTGCGCCAGCCCCGCGGCCAGCACGGAAATGATCAACACGCCGAAGAACGTGCTGATCACCGAGCCGCGCCCGCCCATCAGGCTCGTGCCGCCGATCACGACGGCCGCGATCACCTGCAGTTCGAGGCCCACGCCCGCGTTCGGGTCGGCGGCCTCGAGCCGCGAGATCTGGAACAGCGACGCGAGCCCCGCGAGCGCGCCCATCAGTGCGAATACGAGGATTTTATACGGCCGCGGGTTAACCCCGGCAAGCCGGACGGCTTCTTCATTCGTGCCGATACCGACAAGATAGCGCCCGAACACGGTGCGCGTGAGCACGAACTGCGCCGCGATCATCACCGCGACCGCGATCAGGAACGCCGGCGAGATGCCGAGCGCGATCGGGTTCGACAGGAAATCGAACGCGTCGCCGATGTAGGCCGTGCGCGAATTCGTCAGCTGGTACGCGACACCGCGCGCGGCCTCGAGCACGCCGAGCGACACGATGAACGACGGAATCCGCCAGCCCACCGTGATCGCGCCCGTCAGCGAGCCGGTCACGGTCGCGACCGCGATCCCGATCAGCGCGGCGGGCAGCGGCCCCCAATGCCATTTCAGCGCGGCCACGCTGACCATCGACGCGGCCAGCGCGAGCACCGAGCCGACCGACAGGTCGATGCCGGCGATGATCAGCACGAACGTCATCCCGACCGACATCACGACGAGATCGGGGATCTGGTTCGCGATCGTGCTGAACGTATCGTAGGTCAGGAAATGCGAGCTGAGCGTCGAGAACAGCACGATCATCGCGGCGAGCGCGCCGGCGAGCCCGAGATAGTTCGACACGCCGAGCCGCGTGCCGGACAGCGTGCGCGCGCGGCGCCCGGTCACGTCCTGCTGCGCGCCGGCGTCGCTCGGGGATACGGGAGGCTGGGTCATTGCTGTCGTCCTGTCGTCGAAGAGGCGGAAGCCGCGCGCGGCGCGCTTTCCGCATCCGGATGGCGTGCGCCGTCCGGCAGCGCTGCGCGGCCGAAGCCGGCGAACGCCGCGGCCAGCAGCGCATCCTGGGTCCAGTTGCCGCGTTCGAACACGGCGGTCATGCGGCCGGCCGACATCACGCCGATCCGGTCGCAGATCAGCATCAGCTCGCGCAGGTCGCTCGAGACGACCACCAGCGCCCGGCCCTCGCGCGCGAGCGCGCCCATCAGCGTGTAGATCTCGAATTTGGCGCCGACGTCGATCCCGCGGGTCGGTTCGTCGAACAGCAGCACGCCCATGTCGCGCGCGAGCCAGCGGCCGATCACGACCTTCTGCTGGTTGCCGCCCGACAGTTCGCCGACCGCCTGCGCGGCGCCGTGGGTGCGGATCCGCAGCGCGTCGATCTGCTGCTCGGCGAGCGCCGTCTCGCGCGCCGTATCGACGATGCCGCCGCGCGCGAGCCGGTCGAGCTGGCCGAGCGACACGTTCGACGTGACCGACTGCGACAGCAGCAACCCTTCGCCCTTGCGGTCCTCGGTGATCAGCGCGATGCCGTGCTTCACCGCGTCGACGGGCGAGCCGATGCGCGCCGGCTTCAGCGGATCGCCGACCGCGATCATCCCGGCGTCCGGCGTGTCCGCACCGTAGATCAGCCGCAGCAATTCGGTGCGCCCGGCACCGATCAGCCCCGAGATGCCGAAGATTTCGCCCGAGCGCACTTCGAGCGACACGTCCTGCACGGCCGTGCCGCGCGTCATGCCCGACACGACGAGGCGCGGCGCGCCGATGCGGCGCGCGCCGAGGTCGATGTGCTCGCCGACCTCGCGCCCGACCATCAGCGTGACGAGCCCGTCGGACGTCGTCGCGGCCATGTCGCCGACGTGCACGAGCCGGCCGTCGCGCAGCACCGCGACACGCTCGGCGACCCGCGCGAGTTCCTCGAGCCGGTGCGAGATGTAGACGATCGCCACGCCGCGCGCCTTCAGCCGGTCGATCTGCTCGAACAGCAGTTCGACCTCGCGCGCGGTCAGCATCGCGGTCGGTTCGTCGAGGATCAGCACACGGCAGTCGCCGATCAGGTTGCGCGCGATCTCGACCATCTGCTGGTGGCCGATGCCGAGTGCGCCGACCGGCGTATCGGGATCGACCGCGTCGAGCCCGACCTGCGCCATCGCGGCACGCGCATCGTCGCGCAGCCGCGCGCGATCGATGATGCCGAAGCGCCGCGGCAGACGGTTCAGGAACAGGTTCTCGGCGACCGTCAGCGTCGGCAGCAGGTTCAGCTCCTGCATCACCATGCGCACGCCGAGCGCCTCGGCCTGCGTGCGGCTCGCCGGCGCGTAGGCCTGGCCGCCGAGTTGCATCGTGCCGGTCGTCGGGTCGATGAGCCCGCCGATGATCTTCGACAGCGTGCTCTTGCCGGCGCCGTTCTCGCCCGTCAGCGCGAGCGCTTCACCCGGCACGAGCGTCAACGTGACGTCGGCGAGCACAGGTTCGGCGTAGGTCTTGCCCACACCGGAGACGGACAACACGGGAACGGCTGAACGGGAGGGTTGGAAGGTCGGTTCCATCGCGATCCTGGTTGCGGCCGCGCGCACGCGGCGCGCGGGTGTGACGCTCACAAGTGCATGTGCATGCAGTGGCCGTGATCGCGCTCACTCCGTATAACGGCCGCCGGGCCCGCTTCTTGAGGCCGGCGGCCGCGACGGGGCGGCGTTACTTCGTCACGAGATCCACCGGCGTCTCGACCACGCCGGACATGTCGGCCTGCTTGCGATGCTCGGCGATCGCCTTGAGCGCCGTGTCGATGCCGAACACGGCCTGCTTCGCCGCGTACTGGTCGGCGGTCGCGAGCACACGGCCGTCCTTCAGCATCGGCCTGATCGCGTTGATGTTGTCGTAGCCGACCACGAACACCTTGCCCTGCTTGCCCGCCGCGCGCACGGCCGACACGGCGCCGATCGCCATGTTGTCGTTGCCGCACAGCAACGCGCGCAGGTTCGGGTATTCGTTGAGCATCGCGGACGCAACCGCATTGCCCTTGTCGATCTCCCATTCGCCCGACTGCACCGACACGACCTTCATCCCGCCCGCCTTCATCGCGTCCTCGAAGCCGGCCGTGCGCTGCTGCGCGTTGGTCGTCGTCGACACGCCCTCGAGGATGCCGACCTGGTCGCCCGCCTTCAGCCGCTTCGCGAGGTAGTCGCCGATCTTGCGCGCGCCCTTGCGGTTGTCGGGGCCGACGAACGGCACGTTCAGGTTCTTCGATTTCAGCACGTCCGGGTCGAGCCGGTTGTCGATGTTCACGACGGTGATGCCCGCGTCGACCGCCTTCTTCACGACCGGCACGAGCGCCTTCGAATCGGCCGGCGCGAGCACGATCGCATCGACCTTCGACACGATCATCTGCTCGACGATGCGAATCTGGTTCGCGGTGTCGGTCTCGTCCTTGATGCCGTTCGTGATCAGGTCGAACTGGCCGGCGTTGTGCTTCTGGTATTCCTTCGCGCCGTTTTCCATCGTCAGGAAGAACTCGTTGGCGAGCGACTTCATCACGAGCGCGACCTTCGGCTTGGCCGCAGCCTGCGCATGGACGGCCGGTGCGGCAGCGACCGCGACGGCGGCAAGCGCGGCGGTCAGGAAGCGACGGCGAAAGAGGACATTCATACACATCTCCTGGCGACTGGCCCGACGGGCCAGATTATTGTTTGACTGTTGTTTTAATGTGAGCAAACGTTTGCGCTACACTTCCCGGGCATTGGCCATCGTTGCTGCTTGTCGGTACCACGGAATGGAAGCGAGGCAGACGGCCGACTGCCTGGCGCGTGCTGTCGTCGACGCGCCACCGCCGGCGGGACGCCGGCGGAGTGGAAGCTATGCTGTACCGTTTCGGATCGACGCGCAACCCGTCTGATCAATATTTAAGGGTTTATTCGGAGCGCGCGGTTGCACGTGCCGATTGCGGCGCGTTACATGATCGAAGCGAGGTACGCGCATGCGCCCTCTTGTTTTTCTGTTGACCGGCGATTGGTTGACGGCCGCCGCTCACGGCAACCCGGCTTGTGAGCGACAGCTTCGATCGAAGGACCGACGCGTCGGCACGCCCTGAGATGGCGGATGCAGCATCGGCGCCCGATGCAACGCGTCCGAAGGGCGCCTGCCGCGCCCCCGGAACATCGTCCGGCCGTCAGACCGCTTCGCGCAGCAGCCCGGCGATTTCCGCTTCGTTAAGATGCGGCGCGAACATCTCGATCAGCCGGTACGCATACGCGCGCAGGAATGCGCCCTTGCGCAACCCGACCCGCGTCGTGCTCGCCTCGAACAGGTGCTGCGTGTCGAGCGCGACGAGCCCGGTGTCGCGCTGCGGATCGAAGGCCATTGCCGCGACGACGCCGATCCCCATGCCGAGCTCGACGTAGGTCTTGATCACGTCCGCGTCGATTGCAGTCAGCACGACGTCGGGCACGGCGCCGGCCTGCGCGAATGCCTGGTCGATGTGCGAGCGGCCCGTGAAGTCCTGGTCATACGTGATGATCGGGTACTCGGCGATTTCGTCGAGCGTCAGGTTCTCGCGGCCGACGAGCGGATGCCCCTTCGGCACGACGACCGTGTGGTGCCACGAATAGCACGGGAACGTGACGATGTCCGGATAGCGATCGAGCGCCTCGGTCGAGATGCCGAGATCGGCTTCGCCGTTCAGGATCATCTGCGCGATCTGCTGCGGGCTGCCCTGGCGCAGCGCGAGATGCACCTTCGGAAACACCTCGGTGAACTGGCGGATCACCTTCGGCAGCGCGTAGCGCGCCTGCGTGTGGGTCGTCGCGACGACGAGGTGGCCGCTGTCCTGGTCCGCGAACTGGCGCGCGACACGGCGCAGGTTTTCCGCATCCAGCAGCATCCGCTCGATCAGCTGGTGCACGGCCTTGCCGGGCTCCGTGAGCCCCGTGAGCCGCTTGCCGCGCCGGATGAAGATATCGACGCCCAGTTCATCCTCGAGATCCTTGATCTGCTTCGACACGCCCGACTGCGACGTGTACAGCACGTTCGCGACTTCCGTCAGGTTCATGTTCTGCCGCACGGCCTCGCGCACGAAACGCAATTGCTGAAAATTCATGGGTATGCCTCTTAGGCTGTCGTTGTTTGAATGTCGATTCGGAGCGGTATCCGCCCTCTTCTCTTTACCGCGGCCGGGCGTCAGTGCGCGGGAAACACGCGGACCGCGCGCGGCACGGCCGTCGCGCCGTCGCCGACCTGCAGCGCGAGCGCACGCCACGCGTCGCGATCGAGTTCCGCTTCGAGTGCGCCGCCCGTGCGCGCCTCGAGTTCGACCCGCACCGAGCCGCCGAGCGGGATCACGCGGCGCACGTCGACCGCGATGCCGTCGCGATGGTCGTCGCCGGCCGGCCACAGCTGCAGGTCGTGCGGCCGCACGTATGCGTTCGCGGGGCCCGCGAAATCGGCGTCGACCGCGATCGGCGCGGCCGCCCCCTCGGCCACGAAGCCGCGCCCGGCGACCGTGCCCGGCAACCGGTTCGCCGCACCGAGGAATTCGTAGACGAACGCGCTTTGCGGATGATCGTAGACGTCCTGCGGGCTGCCGACCTGCTCCACATGACCGCGGTTCAGCACGACGATCCGGTCGGCCACTTCCAGCGCCTCCTCCTGGTCGTGCGTGACGAAGATCGTCGAGATGTGCAGGTCGTCGTGCAGGCGCCGCAGCCAGCCGCGCAGTTCCTTGCGCACCTTCGCGTCGAGCGCGCCGAACGGCTCGTCGAGCAGCAGCACCTTCGGCTCGACCGCGAGCGCGCGGGCCAGCGCGATCCGCTGACGCTGGCCGCCCGACAGCTCGGACGGGTAGCGCTGCGCGAGCCAGTCGAGCTGCACGAGCTTCAGCAGTTCGTGCACTTTCTCGCGGATCACGGCTTCCGACGGCCGCTCGCGGCGCGGCTTCACGCGCAGCCCGAACGCGACGTTCTCGAACACGGTCATGTGGCGGAACAGCGCGTAATGCTGGAACACGAAACCGACCTGGCGCTCGCGCGCGCCGACCGACGCGACGTCGAGCCCCTGCAGCACGACCTGGCCGGCGTCCGCGTGCTCGAGGCCCGCGATCACGCGCAGCAGCGTGGTCTTGCCGCAGCCGGACGGCCCGAGCAGTGCGACGAGCTCGCCCGGCGGAAAGTCGAGCGACACGTTGTCGAGCGCGGTGAAATCGCCGAAGCGCTTCTGAAGGTGACGGACGGTGATACCCATTCTGGTTGCCTCTTTACGATTTCGACGAAATGGCGGCGGCGGGGCCGGCATGAGCGGGAACGTCATCGCGTGCGCCGGCCAGTTCGGCGGCGAGGTGACGCTCGGCGAGCAGCTTCAGCGCGAGCGTGACGAGCGCGAGCAGCGCCAGCACCGACGCCACCGCGAACGCCGCCGCGAAGTTGTATTCGTTGTACAGGATCTCGACGTGCAGCGGCATCGTGTCGGTCACGCCGCGGATGTGGCCGGACACGACCGACACCGCGCCGAACTCGCCCATCGCGCGCGCATTGCACAGGATCACGCCGTACAGCAGGCCCCACTTCACGTTCGGCAGCGTCACGCGCCGGAAGATCTGCCAGCCCGATGCGCCCAGCACGCGCGCTGCCTCCTCCTCATCGGTGCCCTGCGCCTGCATCAGCGGGATCAGTTCACGCGCGACGAACGGGAACGTGACGAAGATCGTCGCGAGCACGATGCCCGGCACCGCGAAGATGATCTGCACGTCGTGGCCCTGCAGCCACGGCCCGAGCCAGCCCTGCGCACCGAACAGCAGCACGTAGACGAGGCCCGAGATCACCGGCGACACGGAGAACGGCAGGTCGATCAGCGTCGTCAGCAACGCCTTGCCGCGGAATTCGAACTTCGCGATCGCCCACGACGCGCACACGCCGAACACGAGGTTCAGCGGCACCGCGATCACGGCGACGGTCAGCGTCAGCTTGATCGCCGACCATGCGTCGGGATCCGCGAGCGATTCGAGATAGAAGCCGACGCCCTTGCGCAGCGCCTCGAAGAACACCGCGGCGAGCGGCACGACGAGGAAGAACGCGAGAAACGCCAGCGCGACGCCGATCAGCAGCCAGCGCACGGCGCGCGGCTCGCTGACGGGATCCGGTTGTTTCGCGGCGCGCACGCGCGCGGCGGACGGGTTGTTCAGCACGGCGGTGGACTCCTGGCTCATTGCTGGCCTCCGGCGGCAGTCGCGGCAACGGTGACGGTCGCGGGCGCGGGGCCGCTCGCGCCCTTGCTCGTGCGGCGCTGCAGATACCACTGCAGCGTGTTGATGAGCAGCAGCATCAGGAACGACACGACCAGCATCACGACCGCCAGCGCGGTCGCGCCCGCGTAGTCGTACTGCTCGAGCTTCGTGATGATCAGCAGCGACGTGATCTCGGATTTCATCGGCACGTTGCCGGCGATGAAGATCACCGACCCGTACTCGCCGAGCGCGCGCGCGAACGCCAGCGCGAAGCCGGTGAGCAGCGCGGGCAGCACGGCCGGCAGCACGACGCGGCGGAACGTCAGCCAGCGCGTTGCGCCGAGGCACGCGGCGGCCTCTTCCTGCTCGCGCTCGAAATCCTCGAGCACGGGCTGCACGGTGCGCACGACGAACGGCAGCCCGATGAAGGTCAGCGCCACCAGCACGCCGACCGGCGTGAACGCGATCTTGATGCCGAACGGCGCGAGATACTGGCCCACCCAGCCGTTGGTCGCGTAGACGGCGGCCAGCGAGATGCCGGCGACCGACGTCGGCAGCGCGAAAGGCAGGTCGACGATCGCGTCGACGAGCCGCTTGAACGGGAACGTGTAGCGCACCAGCACCCACGCGACGAGAAAGCCGAACACGGCATTGATCACCGCACCGCCGAGCGCGGAGGCAAACGTCAGCCGGTACGACGCGAGTACGCGCGGCGACGCGACGGCGGTGACGAACTGGTCCCACGACAGCGTCGCGGTCTTCAGAAACGTGGCGGCGAGCGGGATCAGCACCACGAGGCTCAAATAGGCCACCGTGATGCCGAGCGTCACGCCGAAACCGGGCAGCGCGCTCGGCTTGCGAAAGGTGTACGTCGTCATCGGATGCTCTTGCTGGGTCGTTGCTGCTCACGGGTCCGACGCAAACGCCGGCGCGGGGAGTCGCGCCGGCGGGCCGTCGGGGATGCGGCGCGCTGTCGTGGCGCGCCGCTGTCGTTGTGGTTTGCTGCCTGGCGTTACTGCGGCTTGTAGATCGAGTCGAACACGCCGCCGTCCGCGAAATGCGTCTTCTGCGCGTTCGTCCAGCCGCCGAACGTGTCGTCGACCGTGTACAGCTTCAGCTTCGGAAACTGCTTCGTCAGGTCCGCCGGCACGTTCTTCGAACGCGGACGATAGTAGTTGCGCGCCGCGATTTCCTGGCCCTGCGGGCTGTACAGGAAATTCAGGTAGGCCTCGGCCAGCTTGCGCGTGCCCTTCTTGTCGACCACCTTGTCGACCACGGCAACGGGCGGCTCGGCCAGGATGCTCACCGACGGCACGACGATCTCGAACTTGTCGGTGCCGAATTCCTTGATCGACAGGAACGCCTCGTTCTCCCACGCGATCAGCACGTCGCCGATCCCGCGCTGCACGAAGCTCGTCGTCGCACCGCGCGCGCCCGAGTCGAGCACGCCCGCGTTCTTGTAGAGCTTCGTCACGAATTCCTTCGCGCTCTGCTCGTTGCCGCCCGGCTTGTGGACCGCGTATGACCATGCGGCCAGGTAGTTCCAGCGCGCCCCACCCGACGTCTTCGGGTTCGGCGTGACGATCGAGATGCCCGGCTTGGTCAGGTCATCCCAGTCCTTGATCCCTTTCGGGTTGCCCTTGCGCACCAGGAACACGATCGTCGACGTGTACGGCGATGCGTTGTCGGGCAGGCGCTTCTGCCAGTCCTTGTTGACGAGCCCCTTGTTGGCGATCGCGTCGATGTCGTAGGCGAGCGCCAGCGTCACGACGTCGGCCTGCAGGCCGTCGAGCACCGAGCGCGCCTGCGCGCCCGAGCCGCCGTGCGACTGCTTGAAGTTGACCGTCTCGCCCGTCTGCGCCTTCCACGCCTTGCCGAACGCCTGGTTGAAGTCCTGGTACAACTCGCGCGTCGGGTCGTAGGACACGTTCAGGAACGTCGTATCGGCCTGGGCGTGCGTCGCGACGCCCAGCGCCGCCGCCGCGCCCAGCGCGAGTGTTGCGATCAGGCGGCCCACTCCGCCCACCAGCCCCGTATTGCGCTTCGCCATCCTTGGTTCTCCAGTGTTGTCGGTATTGCGATGTCGGGCCAGTCTAGCGAACGGGTTACATGATTAAAAATAATCGTTCCTTATTTTTTAATACTCAAAAGTGCTAACGCAGACGGGATGGACGGTTGAGGCAGATGAACCGGCGTCCGGGCGTCGCGAAATCACGTCGGAACCGGCGCGATCACGTCGAACCTCAAGTAACACTTGAAATTCGCGAAGTACTGTATAAAAATACAGCTCACTGTCTATCCATACAGTTCAGCCATGACCAAACTCACCGCCCGTCAGCAGCAAGTGTTCGACTTGATCCGCCGCGCGATCGAGCGCTCCGGTTTCCCGCCCACGCGCGCCGAGATCGCGGCAGAGCTGGGCTTCAGCTCGCCGAATGCGGCCGAGGAACACCTCCGTGCGCTGGCGCGCAAAGGGGTGATCGAGCTGGCCGCCGGCGCGTCGCGCGGCATCCGCCTGCTCGGCATTGACGACGCCCCCCATCAGTTCACGCTGCCGCATGCCGGCCTGATGCAACTGTCGCTGCCGCTCGTCGGCCGGGTGGCGGCCGGTAGCCCGATCCTCGCGCAGGAGCACATCTCGCAGCATTACGCGTGCGATCCCGCGCTGTTCACCAGCAAGCCCGACTACCTGCTGAAGGTGCGCGGCCTGTCGATGCGCGACGCCGGCATTCTCGACGGCGACCTCCTCGCCGTGCAGAAGCGCACGGAAGCGAAGGACGGCCAGATCATCGTCGCGCGGCTTGGCGACGACGTCACGGTCAAGCGCCTGATGCGCCGGCCAGGCGGCCTCGAGCTGATCGCGGAGAACCCGGATTACGAAAACATCTTCGTCAAGGCCGGCAGCGCGGAATTCGCGCTGGAAGGCATCGCCGTCGGGCTGATCCGCTCGGGCGAACTCTGACAATCGGTCTCGCTGAGGAGAACATCATGGAACGCCTTTCCCGTTTGCTGCCTTTCCGTCAATTCGGTCGCCTGCGTCACCTGCGCGGCCGCACGCCCTGCGCGCCGCTGTCCGCCGCGGCGCCCGTGGTGAGCCAAGAAGTCGCAGTTGAACGGCAGGCGTCGCTGCTGCCCTCAGCGCTTCCCGCCTTCGCACGGGTCTCGCTGAACGCCGGCCTGCACCACGCGGAACCGGCGCGCCGTGCGCCCGTGCGCGTTTATCACGGCCGGTCGCGCCTGATCATGGTCGGGACGATCGATGCCGTGTGCCGGATGATCGATCGCTGCATCGACGAGGAACGATCGGCCACGCACGGCGGTCTCTGATTGCGGAACCTGTCCGCACCGGAGGCATCGTGACTGGATCTTCGGGCCGCGCGTGGCGGCTCAAGCCCCTGCTGATCGTCGCGCTGGCCGTCGCCGTTTTGGTGGCGATCGGCTATGCGTACGCATCGCCGTATGTCGCGCTCGGTCGCCTGAAATCGGCGATCGATGCGCGCGATGCGCAATCGGTCAGCGAATATGTCGACTTTCCGTCGCTGCGCATCAGCCTGAAGCAGCAGGTCACGGAAGAGTTGATGCACCGGATCGACGCGGTGAAGAAGGACAACCCGTTCGCGGTGATCGGCGCGCTGATCGGCTCTGCATTGATCGGCCCGCTCGTCGATGCGTATGCGACACCGGAAGGCGTCGCGGCGCTGATGAGCGGCATTCCCCCGCGCGGTAATCCGGGCGAGCGGCCACCCGAATGGTCGGGCCCGCCGTCAGGCGGTGCGCCTGGCAGCGCATCGGCCGCACCGCCGGCCAATCCGGCGAGCACACCCGTACCGGGCAGCAATGCCTCGGTCGCGTCCGCGCCGGCCCCCGCATCCGCGCCAGCCGGCCCGGGCGACACGCGCCATCCGCAGCAAACGAGCGCCGGCTACCGGAATATCGATGAATTTGTCGTGACCTATCAGCGCAGTGCCGACGGCACGCGCTATGCGGCGATCTTCCACCGCTTCGGCCTGTTTTCGTGGAAGCTGTCCGCGATCGACCTGCACGCGTGAGCGGTCGCGATCGGGATCGATGCCGCTGCGGCGGCAATGGCGAGCGACCGGCGCGGATCGCAGTAACAACCCGGCCGGTCACACGATCACAGTGTCACTTGCCGCTCGCGGTGGCCGCTTCGCGTTCGCGCGCGATCTCGGCCTTTTGCTCTTCCGCTGACGAACACGCGACCAGAATGCTGCAGTTCACGCGATCGAGCAGTTGCGTATTGCCCGACCCCATCCACCATCTCGACAATCCGCTGCGGCACCGATGGCCGACAACGACGAGGTCGGCCTTCAACTCGGTCGCGAGATTCGCGATTTCGTCGATCGGATAACCGAACGCAAAATGGCCTTCGGCCTGGACGCCACGCTCGCGCAGCCAGTTCACGCCTTCCTGCAGGATCTCGCGCGCGGTTTCCTCGAAGCGGCCGCAGGCGACGTCGGTCAGTAGCCCCGCGCTTTGCGCGATGCTCGAGCGCATGTCGACGACCGAGAGCAAATGCGTTTCCGCCTTCAGGTCCAGCGCGAGATTCGCACCGCACCGCAAGGCCTTGCGTCCTTCGAGCGTGCCGTCGTAGCACAGCAGAATCTTGTTGTAGCTAGCCATGAGACCTCCCTATCGCGACAACGTGCCCTATGCACTCATCATGGTGCGCCGCAATTCCGGACGCAAGGGATGGAAAACGCTGATTCGCCACGCGGGGCGCGTCGGCGATGATGCGGTGCACGATCCGTGCGCGCATGCACCGTCGCGCGCGTGCGCGCCCTGAAGAGACGCAGCCGATGCACTAGAATGGCCCGTTCGTGTCCTCGACGTGCGTTCGCCCCGGTCATGCCCATGTGACACGCATTCGCCCGATCCGTTCGCCGAGCGGCATGCCCATCCGGCCGGCCGCGAAACGCGTCCGCGCCTGCCTACAACGACAACCTGCCCATGTCCGTTGCACCGATCGATTTCCGGAACGTCGAAAAGCGCTATGGCGACAAGCTCGTCGTCAACGGCCTGTCCTTCCACGTGCAGGCCGGCGAATGCTACGGCCTGCTCGGGCCGAACGGCGCCGGCAAGACCACGACGCTGAAGATGCTGCTCGGCCTCGTGTATCCCGACGCCGGCACCATTTCACTGTGCGGCGAACCGGTTCCGTCGCGCGCACGGCATGCGCGCCAGCGCGTCGGCGTCGTCCCGCAGTTCGACAACCTCGACCCCGACTTCACGGTCCGCGAAAACCTGCTCGTGTTCAGCCGCTATTTCGGGATGTCGGCGCAGGCTTCACGCGCGCTGGTGCAGCCGCTGCTCGAATTCGCGAAGCTGGAAAACAAGGCCGATGCGAAGGTCGGCGAGCTGTCGGGCGGGATGAAGCGCCGTCTGACGCTTGCGCGCGCGCTCGTCAACGATCCGGACGTGCTGGTGCTCGACGAGCCGACGACCGGGCTCGATCCGCAGGCGCGGCACCTGATGTGGGAGCGCTTGCGTTCGCTGCTCGCGCGCGGCAAGACGATCCTGATCACCACGCATTTCATGGAGGAAGCCGAGCGCCTGTGCGACCGGCTGTGCGTGATCGAGGAAGGCCGCAAGATCGCCGAAGGCGCGCCGCACGCGCTGATCGAATCGGAGATCGGCTGCGACGTGATCGAGATCTACGGGCCGGACCCGGTCGCGCTGCGCGACGAGCTGACGCCGTTCGCGAAACGCACCGAGATCAGCGGCGAGACGCTGTTCTGCTACGTGAGCGATCCCGAGCCGCTCAGCGCCCGGCTCAAGGGTCGCACGGGATTGCGCTATCTGCATCGTCCGGCCAATCTGGAAGACGTGTTCCTGCGGCTCACGGGCCGCGAAATGCAGGACTGATCGATCATGGACGCACGCAACTATTCCGCCGCCGCGCCGTCCGCACCGCCACGCGAATCACGCTTCGCAGTCGCGCTGCCCGCGAATGCCACCAACTGGATCGCCGTGTGGCGGCGCAACTACCTCGTGTGGCGCAAGCTCGCGCTCGCGTCGCTGTTCGGCAATCTCGCCGATCCGATGATCTACCTGTTCGGGCTGGGATTCGGGCTCGGCCTGATGCTCGGCCACGTCGACGGCGTGTCGTATATCGCGTTCCTCGCGGCCGGCACGGTCGGCTCGAGCGTGATGATGTCCGCGAGCTTCGAGTCGATGTATTCGGGCTTCTCGCGGATGCACGTGCAGCGCACCTGGGAAGCGATCATGCACACGCCGCTCGCGCTGGGCGACATCGTGCTCGGGGAGATCGTCTGGGCGGCGAGCAAGGCGCTGTTGTCGGGCGTCGCGATCATGCTCGTCGCGGGCCTGCTCGGCTATGCGCGCTTTCCGTCGATGCTCGCGGCGCTACCCGTGATCGTGCTCGCCGGCCTCGCGTTCGCGAGCACGGCGATGATCGTCACCGCGCTCGCGCCGTCCTACGACTTCTTCATGTTCTATCAGACGCTCGTGCTGACGCCGATGCTGCTGCTGTCGGGCGTGTTCTTCCCGATCACGCAGTTGCCGCCGATCGCGCAGCATGCCGCGCACGTGCTGCCGCTCGCCAACGCGGTCGAACTGATCCGGCCCGCGATGTTCGGCCGGCCGGCGACGGACGCCGGCCTGCATCTCGCGGTACTCGCCGGTTATGCGGTCGGCGGATTCATCGTCTCCGCATGGCTGTTCCGGCGGCGCATGATGCGCTGACGGCCGGCGCGCACGGCGCGCCGGCTCGCTGCGACGAAGTGGCGAAGTGGCGACGAAGCGGCGGCGGCGTTACTCGTCGTCGTCGCTCCACGGAATCTCGACGTCGGTCAGGAATGCGACGGTCGCCAGCGGGCCGCCTTCGTGGCGGCCGAGCTTGCCGTCCGCGCGGTGCCATTCGACGCGGAACTGCGTACCCGGATCGTCGGCAACCAGATAGACCGCGCGCAATTCTTCGGCGTCGGCTTCGTCGACCGGACCGTCGAACGACACCAGCATCTTCTGCGGCCACAGGCCGTTTACCGGATCGTAGATGCGGTCGCCCTGCGGAATCTCGATGCTGGCCTCGACGCCGATCGTGGCGGAGGCTTCGATGATCATCGTGCCGAGCGCGTTCAGCACGGCAGTCGCCCGCGCGGAATTGGCCTGGCGGATCGCGAGATCGCCACGTGTCAGCGCCTTTTCGAGTCGAGGATGAATCTTCGGTTGGGTCATGCGTTTTCCTGTTTGCTTCTTGTAAAGGGCACCGCGCGCTTGAGGCGGCGGCGCCGGATGAATACGACGGTCATGCGACGGGACCGGTCGGCGCGGGCCGCAGCCCGCAGCGGCCACCAACGCAGGGTCCGGTCGCCGGCAGCCGGGCATGTCGTGCCCCGCTGCGTCGATCGGCCACGCGAGCCGGACTTGTCCGGCCGTCGCGCCCGCTCGCCGTCCCGTCCGCGAGTCCGTCAGAACCCGAATGCGATCGCGAGCAGCCCGCTCACGATCCCGAACACGACGACGAGGCCCGTGACGATCGCCAGCATGTAAGGCTTGAACGACCGCGCGAGCATCGCGAGCGACGGCACGCTGATCGGCGGCAGCGTCATCAGCAGCGCGGCGGCCGGGCCGACGCCCATGCCGAGCGACAGCATCGCCTGGATGATCGGCACTTCACCGGCCGTCGGGATCACGAACAACGTCCCCGCGACCGCGAACGCGATGATCCAGCCGAGATGGTTGCCGATGTCCGGGCCGATATGCGGGAACAGCCACGCGCGCGCCGCGCCGAGCAGCAGCACGAGCACGATGTATTCGGGCACGAGCCGCATGGCCATGCGTGCGAGCAGCTTCATCCAGCGGACGAACGGATTGCCCGCGGCAGCCTGTTCGGCCACCAGCGCGGCGAGTTGCGCGTCGTCGATACTGCGGTCCTCCGGACGCGCGATGCGGTTCAGCAGATAGCCGATCCCGAACACCATCGCGATGCCGAGCACGAGCCGCAACGCGCTCCAGTGCCAGCCGAGCACGAAGCCCATGAACACCAGCGCGGCCGGATTCAGCACCGTGTTGCCAAGCCAGAACGCGACCGCGCCGCCCGGCGACGCGTGCCGCGCACGCAGGCCCGCGACGACCGGCGCCGCGCAGCACGTGCACATCATGCCCGGCAGCGACAGCAGGCCGCCCGCGGCGACACTGCCGAAGCCCGTGCGGCCGAGCACGCGCGCGACCCAGTGCGCGGGCAGCAGCGCCTGCACGGCCGATCCGAGCAGCAGGCCGAGCACCATGGCCTGCCAGATCGCCTTGCCATACGCCCATGCGTAGTCGAGCGCCGCCTTCAGCGACGGCTCGGGCGCGCTCGCCGACGTGCCCATCAGGATCGACTGGCCGATCGAATGATGCTCGGCGGCGACGAACGCCTTGTTGTAGTACGGGAACCATTTCACGTAGAACAGTCCCGCGACCGCGATCAGCAGGAAGGTCAGCCAGCCGAGCGCCGGACTGGGTTGGGTGCGTGTGGTCGTCATCGTGCGGTGGTCGTAGGGTTGTGGTCGGTGTCGGCTCGCGCCGCCCCGCCGGCGGCGGGCGAGGCCGGCAGCCCGGCCTGCGCGAGCGCGTCGAGCAGCGCGCGCGCCTGCTCGCGCCCGTCGGCCGCATTCGGCCGGAAAGTGAACGCCAGTGCGCGGTTCGGCTTGTTGTACGTGGCGCGGTAGGTGCGCGCATAGGCGGGATCGTAATGCTTGTCGATCAGTTCGGTGAACAGCTCGGCCCGCGCGTCGGCATCGATCAGCGCATGCCAGTGCGCGACCTCGTCACGGCTGTGCAGGCCGATCAGCCGATTGAGCTGCGCCTTGAACGCGGCCGGCTCGTCGAACAGGTGGGCATAGTCGTCAAGGAGAAACGCGATGCGTTCGTCGTGCGCCGCCTCGACCTGCACCCACGGCCCGGCGTGAAACGCGTCGATCAACGCGATCGGCAGGTGCACGAGCCCGATCCTGCGGCTTTCCGATTCGACGAACACAGGCCATTCGGGGTCGAAACGCCCGAGTGTCTCGACGAGCCCCGAATCGAAGCCCTTCTGCGACGGCTGCGGCTTGCCCGGCAGCGCGCCGAGCAGCGAGCCGCGATGGCGCGCGAGCGCTTCGAGATCGAGCGTCTGCGCCCCTTCGTCGCGCAGCGCGTTCAGCAGCCGGGTCTTGCCGCAGCCGGTATGACCGACGAGCGCGATGTAGCGAAACCGCGTCGGCAGCGTGTCGAGCGTCGCGCACACCGAGTGGCGGTACGCCTTGTAGCCGCCGTCGAGCTGGCGCGCCTGCCAGCCGATCAGGTTGAACCAGGTCGTCATCGAACCCGAGCGCTTGCCGCCGCGCCAGCAGTAGATCAGCGGCCGCCAGTTGCGCGGACGGTCTGCAAACGTGGTGTCGAGATGGCGCGCGATGTTGCGTGCGACCATCGCCGCGCCGACGCGCGTCGCTTCATACGGCGACACCTGGCGGTACATCGTGCCGACGATCACGCGCTCCTCGTTGCTGAGCACGGGCGCGTTCAGCGCGCCGGGGATGTGATCCTCGGCGAATTCGAGCGGCGTGCGCACGTCGATGATCTCGTCGAACTCGCCGGCGCGATCGAGGGTGACAATCAGGTTCTTCAATTTGGCGTCGAACAGGGGCGATGCGGCTCGGCGAGCCGCACGGGCACGGAAGGCGGATTCGCGATTATCTCACGCCCGGGCGTCCCGGGCCGCGCGCGGCAACCGGGGGCGGCGACGCGGCGCTCATCACGTCGATCAGATGGTCGCGAAACGCACGCACCGACGCGGGCAGATCGCGCCCCGCCATGGTCTGCACCTGGATGCTGCGCTCGCGCAGCTGGGGGTTCGTGACGGGCACGACGACGAAGCCGTCCGCGTCGAAGCGGTCCCGCACCGACAGCAGCCCGGTGAACATGACCGCACCGGTACGCTGCGCGTAGCGGTACATCACCGCGGTGTTGTTGCTGGTCAGTTCCGGCTCGAGCATGAGCCCGTCGAGCACGCACGCGATGTCGATCAGCTGTCGCACCGTCGTGCCGGCCTCGGGCAGCACATGCGGGTGCCGGGCGACATCGGCGAGCGACACCGAATCGCGCGCCGCGAGCGGATGGTCGCGCCGCACGAGCGCGAAGACCGGCGCACGCTCCGTGTGTTCGACGCGTACGCCCTGCTCCGGCGCCAGGCTGAACGTCAGCCCGATGTCGGCATCGCCGTCGCGCACGCGCCGCGTCGCCTCCGCCGGCGACACGACCCACACCGAGAAATCGACGCCCGGGTGGCGCGCCTTGAAGCCCGCGAGCGCACCCGGCAGGAAATCGATCGCGAACCCTTCCGAGCAGGCGACCTTCAGCAGGCTGCCGTGCAGCGCCTCCAGCCCGCCGATTTCCTTCATCACGTGCTCGGCCTCCAGCAGGCTGCGCTGCGCGAAGCCCAGCAACCGTTCGCCGGCCTCCGACAGCGCCATCCCGCGCGGCCGGCGCTCGAACAGCGGCGCGCCGAGCTCGCTTTCGAGCTTCGCGATCTGCCGGCTGATCGCCGAGACGGCCACGTGCAGCCGCGCCGATGCGTCGCTGATCGACCCGGTGCGCGCCACTTCGACGAAATACCGCAGCGCAAGACCATGCAGGAAAGCCGCCATCGTTCCGTCCCCGGGCCCGTCGCCCAGGCCGCTCCGCTTTGCCTTTTCGGCAAAGAAATGTTCGAAATTCGATCATTGTGACAAAAAAAACGGCTTCCTAGAATCGATCGCACTCCCGGTCGTGCGCGCCGCGCCCGCCGGAAAACCGATACAGGAGACCGTCTTGAGCCGTACCGCCGCCATCCAGCACGCGCTGAACCAGTTCGAATCGGGCGCGTTCTTCACGACCCTGAGCCGCCGCGTCGGCCTGCGCACCGAAAGCCAGGACAGCGGCTCGGGCGCCGCGCTGCGCGCCTACCTGACCGACGAGATCGCACCGGAGGCCGCGCGCCTCGGCTTCACGTCGCGGATCGTCGAGAATCCGGCCGACGGCGGCGGCCCGTTCCTGCTGGCCTCGCGCCACGAGGACGACGCACTGCCGACCGTGCTGATCTACGGCCACGGCGACGTCGTGCGCGGCTACGACGCGCAATGGCGCGCGCCGCTGTCGCCGTGGACACTGACCGTCGACGGCGATCGCTGGTACGGCCGCGGCAGTGCCGACAACAAGGGGCAGCACACGATCAACCTGGCCGCGCTGGCGAGCGTGCTCGCCGCGCGCGGCGGCCGGCTCGGCTTCAACGCGAAACTGCTGATCGAGATGGGCGAGGAGACGGGGTCGCCGGGCCTAGACGCACTGTGCCGCCAGGAGCGCGACACGCTCGCGGCCGACGTGCTGATCGCGTCCGACGGGCCGCGCGTCACCGCCGAACGCCCCACCGTGTTCCTCGGCTCGCGCGGCTCCGTCAACTTCAAGCTCAGCCTGCGCGTCCGCGACGGCGGCCATCACTCGGGCAACTGGGGCGGCCTGCTGCGCAACCCGGCGACCGTGCTTGCGAACGCGCTCGCAAGCCTCGTCGACGCGCGCGGCGCGATCCGCGTCGCGGGGCTGCGCCCGCCGCCGATCCCGGCCGCCGTGCGCGCCGCGCTCGCCGACCTGTCCGTCGGCGGCGGCCCCGGCGACCCAGCGCTCGACGCCGACTGGGGCGAACCGGGCCTCTCCGCCGCCGAGCGCGTGTTCGGCTGGAATACGTTCGAGATCCTCGCGTTCAAGGCCGGCAATCCCGACCATCCGGTCAATGCGATTCCACCCGTCGCGTATGCGCACTGCCAGCTGCGTTTCGTGGTCGGCACCGACTGGGAGGCGCTGCATGCGCACCTGCGCGCGCATCTGGATGCGCACGGCTTCGCCGACATCGAGATCGACGTCGAACGCGGCGCACCGGCGACGCGCCTGCCGCCGGACGATCCGTGGGTCCGCTGGGCCGTCGCGTCGCTCGCGCGCACGACCGGCAAGAAGCCCGCGATCCTGCCGAACCTCGGCGGCACGCTGCCGAACGAAGTGTTCGCCGACACGCTCGGGCTGCCGACGCTGTGGGTGCCGCACTCGTATCCGGCGTGCTCGCAGCACGCGCCCGACGAGCACCTGCTCGCGAGCGTCGTGCGGGAAGGACTGCAGATGATGGCCGGCCTCTTCTGGGATCTCGGCGACGCCGCGCCGCCCGTTCGCCGCGCGGCACCCGCCGCGGCCGGCGCCGCCCTGTAACGCGCTTCGCCCCCCTTTCTCGGGACTGCTCACACGATGAATACGACCACCCTGACCTCGCAGGACGCCGCGCGCCCCAGCACCGCGAAGATCCGCCGCATCATCTTCGCCGCGTCGATCGGCAATGCGCTCGAATGGTTCGACCTGATCGTCTACGGCTTTTTCGCGGTGACGATCGCGAAGCTGTTCTTCCCCGCGACGAGCGAGGCGACCTCGCTGCTGCTCACGCTCGGCACGTTCGGGCTGTCCTACCTGATCCGGCCGATCGGCGGCTTCGTGCTCGGCGCCTACGCGGACCGCGCGGGCCGCAAGGCGTCGCTGCTGCTGTCGATCGCGATGATGATGGCCGGCACGCTGCTGATCGCGCTGATGCCGACCTATGCGTCGATCGGCATCCTCGCGCCGCTCGGGATCATGCTGTCGCGGCTGATGCAGGGCTTTTCCGCCGGCGGCGAATTCGCAAGCTCGACCGCGTTCCTCGTCGAACACGCGCCGCAGCGGCGCGGCTTCATGTCGAGCTGGCAGTTCGCGAGCCAGGGTCTCGCGACGCTGCTCGCATCGGGCTTCGGTGCACTGCTGACGTCGACGCTGAGCACCGCGCAACTCGAAAGCTGGGGCTGGCGCGTGCCGTTCCTGTTCGGCCTCGCAATCGGCCCGGTCGGGCTCTACATCCGCCGCTACGTCGACGAAGGCATCGAGTTCAAGACGCAGGCGCGCTCGGAAGCGCCCGTGCGCGAACTGTTCGCGGACCAGAAGATGCGCGTGCTGCTGTCGATCGGCGTGCTCGTGATCTCGACCGCGATCAACTACATGGTGCTGTACATGCCGACGTATGCGATCAAGCAGCTCGGGCTGCCGGCATCGACGGGCTTCGCGGCGACGCTCGCGACCGGCTTCGTGCTGACGCTCGTCACGCCGCTCGTCGGCCACCTGTCCGATCGCACCGGACGGATCCGCGTGATGGCGGCAGCCGCCGTACTGATGCTCGTCACCGTCTGGCCGACGTTCGCGTGGCTCACGCATCACGCGTCGTTCGCGACGATGCTCGCCGCGCTGATCTGGATCGGCCTGCTGAAGGCGACGTACTGCGGCGCGCTGCCGGCGCTGATGGCCGAGCTGTTTCCGTCGCAGACCCGTGCGACCGGTCTCGCCGTCAGCTACAACACGGGCGTCACGCTGTTCGGCGGCTTCGCGCCGTTCGTGATCACGTGGCTGATCAGCGCGACCGGCAACCGGCTGTCGCCGGCGCTGTACCTGATCGGTTGCGCTGTGTTGAGCCTCGTCGCTCTGCTGGTCGCGCGCACGCGGCTCGGGATGCGCTGACCGCGTTCACGAAGGAAACGACGGCGCGGCAATGCGCGCCTGATGCGGCCCGTCGCGCCATCCGTGCCGCACCGGCCGCGCGCCATTTACGGTGACGTTACGGCGCCGGATTCGGCTGCAGCTCGTGCAGCGCGTCGATCTCGGCGAGGATCTCGTCGGACAGCTTCACGCCGATGCTGCCGATGTTCTCCTTCAGTTGCGCGAGCGACGTCGCCCCGACCAGGTTGCTGCGCACGAACGGCCGGCTGTTGACGAACGCGAGCGCGAGCTGCGCGGGCGACAGCCCGTGGCGCTGCGCGAGCGCGACGTAGCGCGACGTCGCTTCGACCGCCTGCGGCTTGCTGTAACGCTGGAAGCGCTCGAACAGCGTGATGCGCGCGCCGGCCGGACGCGCGCCGTTCTCGTACTTGCCGGACAGCCAGCCGAACGCGAGCGGCGAATACGCGAGCAGGCCGATGCCGTCGCGATGCGTGAATTCGGACAGGCCGTTCTCGAACGTGCGGTTCAGCAGGCTGTACGGATTCTGGATGCTCGCGATGCGCGGCAGCCCGAGCTTCTCGGCCGCGCGCAGGAACTGCGCGACGCCCCACGGCGTTTCGTTCGACACGCCGATCGCGCGGATCTTGCCGGCCTTCACGAATTCCGCGAGCACGCCGAGCGTTTCCTCGATCGGCACCGTATACGCATCGTCGACCCACGGATACGCGGCGCGGCCGAACGTCGTCGTGCTGCGATCGGGCCAATGCAGCTGGTACAGGTCGACATAATCGGTCTGCAGGCGCTTGAGGCTGCCGTCGAGCGCCTCGGTCAGGTTCTTGCGGTCGAACTGGTTGCCTTCGCCGCGAATATGGCGCGGATTGTGCGGCTGCCGCGCCGGGCCCGCGATCTTCGTCGCGAGCACGATCCGGTCGCGCTGCGCACGATGCTGCGCGAGCCAGGTGCCGATGTACTGCTCCGTGCGGCCCTGGGTATCGGGCTTCGGGGGGACCGGGTACATTTCCGCGGCATCGATCAGCGTGACGCCCTGCCCGAGCGCGTAATCGATCTGCTCGTGCGCGTCGCGCTCCGAATTCTGCTCGCCCCACGTCATCGTGCCGAGACCGATCAGGCTGACCTCGATGCCCGAATCGCCGAGTGTGCGGTATTCCATGCTGTTCCTGTCGCGTCAGTGGAAAGCAGAAACGCTATCACACTGAAGCGAATGCTTCAGATGGCCGATGCGTTCACTTACAGGCGGCCTTCGATGTGCGTTCAGCCCTCGCCGATACGGATACGGCCGCCTTCGCGCGCGTCGTCCGGTGGATGGCGCCGGACGGCCGCGCCGGGCGTAACGACGCCACGCCTCCCGTTACTGCGGCCGCTGAATGAAGCAGGTCGCCGATGCATGCGCGACGATCTTGTCGTCCGGCGTTTTCAGCGTGCCTTCGGCGACGCCCAGCGAACGCGACAGGTGAATCACGCGCCCTTCGGCGATCAGGTCGACGTCGCGCGGCACGGGACGCAGCATCTTCACGTGCAGGTCGACCGTGCCGTAGCCGACGCCCGCGTCGAGCATCGAATGCACCGCGCAGCCCGTGACCGAGTCGAGCACCGTCGCGGCGAATCCGCCGTGCACGCCGCCGAGCGGATTCAGGTGCCGGCCGTCCGCCCGCGCGGAAAACTTCACGTAACCGAGCTCGACGCCCAGCGGCCGCATCGGGATCGTCTCCGAGATCGACGCGAGCGGCACGTCGCCCGCCGCCGCCGCGCGCAGCAGCTCGAGACCGGACAGGGAAAGCGGATTCATCGGTTTGTCTCCTGATTGAACGCGCGTCGCCGCGCGAGTAAGTTCCAAATTGGAACTGATTATTGACAAGCGCGCCAGGCTTGTCAATGCAGCCGGCGCCCTGTGCAACCGAAGCTCAGTTCTATAATCGAACCCGCTCCTTCGCTGAACCGTCGCACGAGACTCGATCATGAAATGGGATGACATCGGTACGCTGAACTGCTCGGTCGCGCGCACGCTTGCCGTGCTCGGCGATCGCTGGACCATGCTGATCCTGCGCAACGCCTTTCTCGGCTGCCGCCGCTTCGATGCATTCCAGACGCAGCTGGGCCTCACGCGTCACGTACTGGCCGAGCGGCTCGCGCGCCTCGTCGACGAGGGCGTACTGGTCAAGCGCGCGTATCAGGAACGCCCGCCGCGCTTCGAATACCGGTTGACCGAAAAAGGCCTCGACCTGTACCCGGCCCTGCTCGCGCTGATGACCTGGGGCGATCGTTGGAAGGACGACGGCCAGGGGCCGCCGGTGCAATTGCGCCATCGCACCTGTGGCCAGCTGATGCATGCGGTCGCGGTGTGCTCGGCGTGCGGTGAGCCGCTCGACCCGCGCGACGTGCAGCCGGAACCCGGGCCCGGCTGGGTCGCGCACGAGGTGGCCGGAACGCACGATGCGTGACGCGTCGCGCTGAGCGCCGGTCGTACGCACATGGGTACGCCCATGACAGCGCGGCGCGGCCATCACGCGTGCGCGTGTTGCATGCGTCTTCGCTCGACGCGCATCGTTCGTGTTGCCGCGCCCTGCCTGCCGTTCCCGTCTCGTCGATCGCACGCCGCATTGACCCTGCGCCCGCACGTGCGTGCCGTTCGTCACGCTGGGACCGTGCCGTCTGCGCACACACGCGCACCGCATCGACTTCCGTCACCCGGCACGACCGCCGAGCCGATGCAGGCGCGGCGCGGCATGATGAACATCACCACGTCGAGCGCTGCAGACAGCCATCCAGCGTCTTCCATTCACATCCGGGCGTGACCGCGCCGCCGTGTCTGCGTTACACTCACGGCCCGCTGTCTCAAAAAAGATTCGCTGTCCAAGATGTTGTCGCGCAAACGCCTCGCCGCCGCCTGCCTCGCTGCTTCCCTCCTCGCCACACCCTTCGCCGCCTTCGGCAAGACGCACAACGAATCGCTGCTGCAGCAGGCGTTCGACTTCATCGCGCAACTGCTGCCGACCCCGACCCATGAAGCGCCCGCCACGCAGGCCGTCGAATCGGCGTTCTCACCCGATGGCGGTGCGGAGGCACTCGTGCTGAAGGCAATCGGTGCCGCGCGCACCTCGATTCGCGTGGCCGCCTACTCGTTCACGTCGCCGCCCGTCACGCGCGCGCTGCTCGCCGCGAAGCGACGCGGCGTGAACGTCGCGGTCGTCGTGGACGACAAGGGCAATCGCGCGAAGAGCAGCAAGCAGGCGCTGAACCTGCTCGTCAACGCGGGGATTCCGACGCGCACGATCGACGCCTATGCGATCCACCACGACAAGTACCTCGTGATCGATGCCGAGCACGTCGAGACGGGCTCGTTCAACTACAGCGCTTCGGCAGCCAGCCGCAATTCCGAAAACGTCGTCGTGGTCTGGAACAATCCGCAACTCGCGTCGCGCTACCTCGCGCATTGGCAAAGCCGCTTCGACCAGGGCACGCCGTACCGCTCGTCGTACTGACGCTTCGCCGCCCGCGATCACAGGCGCCGTTCGCGTGCGACGCGGCCGACGCGCGCCGTCGTCGCACATCCGCGCCGTGGTGTCGTCAATGATCGGCGCGCATTGCATGGCGATCAACCTGGCCGAATGGCCTGCACACAGGACATGACGGCGCCGCGATCGCTGGAATCGGTTGAAATCAATGGATGTCGGGCGAGCGCTCGGCGATCTGCGTGGCCGCGACGCACCGGCCGGCATGCGCACGCGCATCGCTTGCCGAAGGCTTCGGCCGATCGCGCGTACCGCCAGGCAACGCGTCGAGTACGCAGTCGGCACTGAAGGTCAACGTGTTCTGGACCATCGGATAGAGCAGATACAGCGCCAACGCGAGATACCCCGCGTACAGGATTCGAACCATGGTGCGTTAGATGAACGATTGATCTTGCCCTGTTTACGGCATCACGTCGGACAGCTTGAGCACCGGGCGTCGAATTGCATGGCCGGCAGCAACGCACGACGCGTGAAGCGTCCGTGTCGCATCGACACGGCTACAACGCGTGGTGGCAGCACGATGGAGCATGCGTGATGCTGCTCGACGGGCGCTCGTCGAGCGTTGCGGTATCGACAGAAGCGAAGCACGCCGCCCGGCTTGCGCGAGCGCCGAGCGACATACGATCCCGCGCGGCATCGCGCGGTCACCGACCGGCTCGGATCGGCCGATCGGCACAGGTACGAATCCGCGGACAAGCAGCGAAGCAACGCCGCCGGCACCTGAACGCGGACGAGCCGCGCGCCGATACGCGCGGCCATGAGCCACGTTCAGTCGCGTTCAACCGGATTCGCCCGGCCCGGTCAGGCTCCGCACGGCGGCGCGCTCGCCATCGCTTCCGCGATCTGCTCGGGCGTCAGGTCGCGCTGGTGGGTCGCGATCGACCAGCGATGGCCGAACGGATCCTCCACTTGCCCATAGCGATCGCCCCAGAACATGTCGGCGGCCGGCATCGTGACTGTCGCGCCGGCCGCGACGGCCTGCGCGATCGCCGCATCGGTGTCCCGCACGAACAGGTGCAGGCAGACCGGCGTGCCTTTCAGCGTCTTCGGCCCGAGTGCGCCGTGCTCCGGCATTTCATCCACGAGCATCAGCGTCGAATCGCCGATTGCGAGGCATGCGTGCGCGAGCCGGCCGTCCGGGGTCGGCAGGCGGAACCGTTCGGTCGCGTTGAACGCGCGCTTGTAGAAGTCGATGGCTGCGACGGCGCCGGCGCAGATCAGATGCGGCGTCAGCGTGCGCATCCCTTCCGGGATCGGATTGACGGATGTGGTCATGGGTGTCGCTCCTTCAGTCGGTGTCGTGTCGGAAATCGGGACGGACGCACGATGCGCACGCCTCCGATGCTACGACGGACGGACTCGACGGAAATCGACACGCCGGACGACATTTTTTTATTCGCGACAGGCGCCGGAACAGGTTCGGCCCGACAACGCGCGAGCATCAGGCAGGGGGCGACGTCCAATGGGGCGATCGCGCATCCGGGCATGGCCTCGTGCGCGATGGCACGGCTCGCGGAACAGGCGCCGATCGCCGCTCAGATCTGCGGAAGGTCGCGCAACGTGCGCGACTCGCTCGTCGCATCGATGTCGAGTTCGATCCCCTCCGACGCGTCGCGATACAGCACGCGCTTCAGCCGCGGCCCCACCGCTGTGCCGTCCGCTTCGTCAAATACGGCGCGAACGTCGTTGCCGGCCGCGAGCGCACGTGCCACTTCCGCCACCGACGCCTCGCTCGGCGTCGCCGCCCAGGACCGGTCCGCCGGATTGACGGCCGCCCAGCGCACGTGCGTCACACGCGCACTGCGCACATCGATTCGGACACCATTCACCGCGAACATCGACATCGGAATCTCCTTCGAAACGGTTGCGGCCGGGCGAACGCCCGACGATGGAAACCGGCGATGGCGCGACAGCACGCGTTCGATCGCCACCGGACCCGCCGGACGCGCGATCACCCAGGCACGCAGCTTCGGCCAACGCGATTTTCGATGATACATTGGGACGCTTTGCAACCGTCAACAGACAATCGTGCACGGGAGAAACACATGACCGACGCCTGGGGAACCTTCCCTGCCCGAATGGGCGACCATCAGGCCTTCATCAGCTTCAATCACGGCTTTGCGGAAATCGCCGAAAGCGACCCGCGCACGTCGCTGCTCAGCGTGCGCGTCACGCTTGCGCATCCGACGCCCGACGGCCTGCCGAGCGGTGACGAATTCGCCGATCTCACGAAGATCGAGGATCTGCTGGACGCCGCGGTGACCGCGAAAAACGGCGTGCAGGTCGGCCGCATCACGGTCGACGGCAACCAGGATTTCCTGTTCTACGTGCCGTTCGACGAAGCAGCCGCGGGCGAGATCGTCGACTCGCTGGCCGAACAGACGACCTACGCACTTCAGTACGCCTATCAGGACGATCCGGACAAGGAAACGTACTGGCGCACGCTCTACCCGACCGACGACGACTGGCAACTGATGCGCGACATGCGCGTGCTCGAGGCGCTGCGGCAGAAAGGCGACGTGAGCGACGTGAGCCGGCGCGTGATGCACTGGGCCTACTTCCCGGACCCCAGCGACGCGCACCAGTTCGCCGACTGGGCCGAGTCGAAAGGCTATCTGGTCGAATCGGTCGCGCCCACCGAGGACGGCAAATCGGCCGTGCGGTTCGCGCACGAAGGTACGACGGTGCTGGCCGACATCACGCACCATACACTCGAGATCAATCGCGAGGTGCACTCTCTCGGCGGCGAATACGACGGCTGGGAAACCAGCGTCGAGCAGGCAGGCTGATTGCTCTGACACGCGCGTGACGCGCGATCGGACCGTGGCGGGTTCGGGATCAAAAGCATCCCGGCGGCGCAACCGCGTACCGCCGGGATCCAGGCATCGCCGGCCGCGACCGGCGATCGGCCCCAAGCGATCGCTCACGCACGAGGAATGCGATTCATGCGGATCAGGCGAACGGATGCCGGGACGCGAAACGTCGTCTGCCGAACGCCTGTCCGGTTCCGCCGACGCGGCTTGCATGCGTCGTGCGGCCAAAAAGCCCCCGCTCCTGCGCGAGCGAGCGGGGTAACGGTTGACCGGGCCGGGGTAGAACGGTCAACCGGCCAGATTGTCATCGTGGCCCGTGCAACCGTCTGTGCGGCAACTCACCCTTTCAACCGGAAAGGCCGCACGCGCCGGCACCGCATGCGGCACGTCGCGGTCAGCGCGCGACGCCGGCGAGTGGCGCGGCGACCACGACGATCACCGGGAACAACACAACGGCCCCGATCATCATCACGCCGTCGGCCGCCAGCGTGACCGGCGTCGCGAGCGCGCGAACGGCCTTGTCGCCCTTCGTCAGGCGATCGTCGACCTCGATCGTGTAGGTATGGGAAAACGACGACCACGTCTTGCCCTGCTCAAACCCGTCGGCCCGATAGCGCGAACCGTTCAGCGCGCCTTCCATGCTCAGCTCGCCTTGACGGGACGTCGTAAAGCCGTCCGCCTGCGCACGCGCCCAATCGTCGTCCGTCATGCCGGCGCGGGAAAGCACGAGCCGGTATTCGCCCGAGATCTTGCTGCCCTGCGCGACGAATCCATGGAGCGCCGCCTGGATCGACTTCCGGTAGGACGAGGTCAGCACGGCGCCGAGATGCGCTGGCATGTCGAAGATGTAGTGATACTGGTTGCCGAGCACGACGAATTTCTTGCCGTCCTCGCTGACGAGGAATCGATCGACCGTCTCTTCGTATCGGCCGTTTTCGAACAGCATCGCGGTACATCCTGCCAGACTGGCGGCAGCGACGATCGCGCCGGCGGTCAGCAGCGTTCTTCTTTTCATGTTTCGAGTCCGGATTTTTTTGATTTATATCGGCGATTTTTAAATCGCGCGCCAGTCTCCGGTATCGCGCATGCATCGTCAAAGCGGCGTGATGCCGCTTTCCGTGAATCCGCGCTTTTCTTTCCGGATTTTCGTGAAACGACGTTTCACGATCCAACCCACTCTTGCTGGATGGAACGGTGCAAATCCGACGCTACGCCGGGCCGTCCGTGAACCATTCCGCAATCATGTCGATCCAGTCGAGATCGCTGGCGATTTCGACGACGACGTCGCTGATGGTTTCTTCGACTGAAGAATCGCTGGCGACCGCACTGGCGGTACCGGCGGCAGCACCTGCTGCGACCGCCTTCGCAGCTGGGATTTCGACGAGCGGCGCGCCCTGCGGGCTGACCAGCTGCTCCAGCCAGTCGACGATACTGGCGCGCGCGTCGTCCTCGTCGGCGAAGTCGGTGCGCTTCAGAAAGCGATCGAACACGACCCACGCGAGCGTCTTGCTTCGGGAAACGGAATCCAGTTGCCATTCGGTCACGGCGACCCGCCCCGTTTCCCGGGTTTCGAGCGTCGCTGTGAAGTGGTAATCGAGATATTCGATCTCAAGTTCAGGCGACATGATTTTCTGCGGCCACTCCGCTCTCTCGGTTCTTATCGATGTGCCGCGCCAGTCCGGTTTCACGCGCCGCGTGAATCTTGTGTGAATTCCGGACCGCGCGTCATGCAGACACGCAGTATCGCGATATTCTCACAAGCTGTCGACCGCGACTGAAAATGCATGGCCGCACCCGTCCAGTAACCGATACCCGTTATGTGATCGATTCCGCGCCGCGTTCTTTCGCGCATGATGCCGCCGGCTCGATTCCGGGTATCCGCCTGCTCCGCGGTCGCAGCCGCGCTGCTACACTCCCGCCACAAAAAACGCTTGCCCCACCTCAGGAAACAATGACAGTCGCTCGGGCACAACATGACGGCGTCGATGTCTGGATCATCCAGCTTCCGGGACACCCCGCCTATGCCTATACACATCTCAAACGGGTATTCGCGTCCGACGACTCGCGGCATCGCGTCGTGACGGTCGACCTGGCGAAGCTGCTCGCGTGCGCCGATCGCGACACGACCGACTATGTGCTGCCGTCGGTTCAATACTGGGCGCCCGGCAAGGCCGCCGGCATCCGCGATTTCCTCGATCCGGCCGAAGCCCGGATTCCCGACATGCCCTTCATCACGTTTCGCGAGACGAGAACGCGGACGCTGCTTGGCCTTCCGGGCCTGTCGAAAGTCGGCATCGCGTCGTTCCGGAACGGTCAGCATCGCGCGCGCTATCTGGCATTTGCAGGGGCAACGAGCCTGCCTGTCGAGGTGCATGAAACGGAGGCAGATTTGCTCGTGCGGTATTGCGGCGAGTAGCGGACGCGCCGCTTCATCTTCAGCGGCATCGGTCGTGCAGCGTGCAGCCTTGGGGTTCGGTGCCGGCATCGATCACGTAGATCCGGTCGGCGACCTCCGTGCGGCCGATGAAGCTGGTTTCGACGCCTGCCAACCGCCAGCCGTTATGCTCGTAGAAGCCGATCGCGCGGACGTTGCCGTCGAGTACCGAAAGATGAACCTTGTCCTCGCCGATATGGCGGGCCCATGCGCGAACGGCTTCGATCATGCGCTTGCCGGTACCGCTTCCGTGATGCGCGGGATGCACATGAAGGCAATCGAGCAGGACGCCGCGCGCCGGATCGACCGGCCTTTCGGCGCTGACGAAACCGACCGGAGCCCCGTCGGACTCGGCGATCAGCACGAGGCCCCACTCCGCTTCGGCGCGGTCGAAATAGTTTCGCCACCGCGTCGCGTGCTCCGTCGGCACCTCATCGGCGAGATAGGCCGCCGGCAGGATATGGCTATAGGCGTTCTGCCAGCTCAGCGTGTGCAAACGAGCGATGTGTTCCGCGTCGTGTGGTGTCGCGTTGCGCAGCGTGATGGTGCGGTTTTCCAGCATGCGAGGGTCGCTCTCGTTGTGCGATGGAGGCAGGGAAAGTGTAGCAATCGCGACGTTTCAGCGGCGGGTTGCATAGGGAATCGTGTGCGGCAGTGCGCGTCATGCCGTGGTAATCGCGTAGTTCACCGTGACGCCTGCCGCTTTCTCCAGTTCCTCGACAGCAGCGCCGCCAAAAAAAATGTCCCGACGCCTTCCGGGGCGTCGGGACCGAACGGCCCTGCAAAGCTAAGGGCACGAGGAATCGATACATTACATGAATGTAAGACTATTAAGCATTGGCGGCTCGTGCCAAGTCATTGGTTTAATCCGCCAATCTGCGAGACGATGAGCGAAGCCGGTCGCCGCTTCGCTTCGCGGGCTCATGAGCAGCGGCCGCTCGATGAATCGAGCCACGCGCGAGTGACGTGGCTCGGCGCGCAGTCTCAATATCGAAACGGCTTTCGTCGGCGGACGCGAAATGGATGAATGGCGAGCAGAACGCTCTGGAAATGGCGCGACTCGAATCGATGCAATCGCATCGAATTTTCCGCACAAAACAAAACAGGCGCCGAAGCGCCTGTTTTGTTTGAGAATTTTGGGGTGGCTGATGGGACTCGAACCCACGACAACAGGAATCACAATCCTGGACTCTACCAACTGAGCTACAGCCACCACTGATACTGCTTTGTTTCTTCGCTGTTTCGTTTCGTGTTCAGCAGCGAAGAACAAGATTATACGAAGACTTTTCCGTCTTGCAAAGCATTTTTTTCAAAAATTTCTTCGGCGTCGTTCAGATGCGTGCGCGCTTCGTCGAACACGGCCAGATCGCCGCGCGCGAGCTTCTTGTTGTCGGACAGCACACGACGCCAGCCGCGCGCACCCGCGACGCCACGATAGAGCCCGAGAGCATGCCGCACGATCGCGCCGAGATACGTGCCGCGCTTCAGTTCCGCCGCGCAGTATTCGATCAGTTTCGCCTCGGCCTCTTCGCGCGTCGGCACCGCCGCAGTCGACCCGTAGAAGCGCGCATCGACACCCGCGAGTACATACGGGTTGTGATAAGCCTCGCGGCCGAGCATCACGCCGTCCACGTGCTCGAGATGCTGCGCGACTTCGTCGAGCGTCTTGATCCCGCCGTTGATCACGATCTCCAGCGACGGGAAATCGCGCTTCAGCTGATACGCATAGTCGTACTTGAGCGGCGGGATCTCGCGGTTCTCCTTCGGCGACAGCCCCTTCAGGATCGCATTGCGCGCGTGCACCACGAACGTTTCGCAGCCGGCCTCCGCCACCGTGCCGACGAAGTCCCGCACGAACGCATAATCCTCGACCGCGTCGACACCGATCCGGTGCTTGACCGTGACCGGCACCGACACCGCATCGCGCATCGCCTTCACGCAGTCGGCAACGAGTTGCGGCTCGTTCATCAGGCACGCGCCGAACGCACCGCGCTGCACGCGCTCGGACGGACAGCCGCAATTCAGGTTGATCTCGTCGTAGCCCCACTGCTCGCCGAGTTTCGCGGCGCGCGCGAGATCGTCCCGTTCGCTGCCGCCCAGTTGCAGCGCGACCGGCGATTCGTTCGGCGTGAACGCGAGATGCCGCTGGGCGTCGCCGAACAGCAGCGCGCCCGTCGTGATCATTTCCGTATACAGCCACGTGTCGCGCGTCAGCGTGCGATGGAACGACCGGCAATGACGGTCGGTCCAGTCGAGCATGGGCGCCACGGAAACGCGGCGGGGAGGAAGCGAGGACGGTACGGACATGGAATTCGGGGCAGCAAGCGGCGCGGGAAACAACCCGACATTTTACCGCAACGCGACCAGGCCGGCCCGGCAGCCTGGCTAGACCGGCCCGCCGTCGCCCAGTTCGGCGTCGACGGCCCGCCGCGCCTCGTCAAGTACGCGCTCGATCACGCGCCGTTCGGTCAGCAGCATCCCGTCGACTTTCACGAGCCGCCAGTCGATCCGCACGGCCGAGCCCTGCAGCACGCGGTAGTGCGCATGCTCGCCGTCCCACACCTGCTCGGTCTTCACCTCGATCTCGTAGCCGCGGTACGGCTCGCTGAAATCGCCGAGATCGCTGCCTCTCGGTTCCATCGCTCGCTCCGTGGCGACACGGCGCCAGGCCACCGCGGCGGCCGTCGCCGTGCGCTCAATCGTATTCGTTGGACAAAACGGATTTGCCATCGGCGGTCAGGTCGACACGGTCGGCCGCCGCCTGATAGATCAGCCCTTCGTTCAGCAACGCATAGACGACGTCGTCGAACGCGGCAGGGACCGGCCGGCTGTCGCCGAACTGGTCGATCCACTTCAGCGCCACGATGGCTTCGGGAGAAAGGATGGGGGTCATGCGTTGGCCTCCGGCGTCGGTGTCGTTCCATCCTAGCACTTCGTCCTGACGCCGAATACCGAGGCAAACGCTCGACCGTGAACCAAGGGCGCCGCGGACGGCCAGACGGCCCGCCCGCGGCGCCCTGCACCGGAAACGCGCTCAAAGGCGCGCGATCGACACCTCGGTGGATTTCACGAGCGCGACGACTTCCGCGCCGACCTTCAGTTCGAGTTCGTCGACCGAACGCGTCGTGATCACCGACGTGACGATGCCGAACGGCGTCTCGACGTCGACCTCGGACACCACGGGCCCGCGAATGATCTCCTTCACCTTGCCTTTGAACTGGTTACGCACGTTGATTGCAGTGATGCTCATCGGGTTGATCGCTCCGAAGAAAAAAGTCTGAGAACGGGCGGCCGGTGCCGCCCGGATTTAAACGGCCCAGCGAATCTGCCCGACCGGTCGTACGTGCTCCACCTCAGGCACCGCACCCTGCTCGCCCGCGCCCGGCCCGCCGGCGAGTACGCGTTGCAGCACACGGTCTTCCAGCGCCGCGAATGCGGCCGACGCGCGCGCACGCGGCCGGTCGAGCGGAACGGACTGATCGAGGGCGACGCGCCCTTGCTCGATCAGCAGGATCCGGTCGCCGAGCGCGACGGCTTCCTGCACGTCGTGCGTGACGAGCAGCGCGGTGAACCGATGCTCGCGCCACAAGCGCTCGATCAGCGCATGCATCTCGATGCGGGTCAGCGCGTCGAGCGCACCGAGCGGCTCGTCGAGCAGCAGCAATTGCGGCCGGTGCACGAGCGCGCGGGCGAGCGCGACGCGCTGCCGCTGGCCGCCCGACAGCTGGGCGGGCCAGTCATTCGCGCGCTCGAGCAGCCCGACTTCATCGAGCACCGCGCGCGCCTGGTCGCGTGCCCCGCGGCCCAGGCCCAGCATCACGTTCTGCAGCACGGTCTTCCACGGCAGCAGTCGCGCATCCTGGTACATGATCCGGGTGTCGAGCGTGCCGCCACCCTCGCCGCGCGTCACGAGCGCACCGCTGCTCGGCGCCTCGAGTCCCGCGACGAGGCGCAGCAGCGTGGATTTCCCGCAGCCGCTGCGGCCGACGATCGCGACGAAGCTGCCGCGCGCGATGCCGAGTTCGACGTTGTCGAGCACGGTGCGCGTGCCGAAGCGCTTGCTGACGCCCGACAGCGTCACCGCGTCGTCGGCTGCCGGGCTGCCCGCGCGCCGCCGCGCGAGCGGAACGACGGATGCACCGCCGTCCCGATCGACGATCGCCGCATCGCGTGCGTCGTCGTCCGTCACGCGTGCCTGTACCAGTTCGGCCTCGAGGTCTGCGCCGGCGAGCGGGCCGTAGGCGGCCGCCGAAGTCGTCGCATTCATGCCTTTGCTCCTGATTGATAAGCGGGGTGCCAGCGCAGCGTCACGCGCTCGATCCATTTCGCCAGCACGTCGGCCAGCTTGCCGAGCACCGCATACAGCAGGATGCCGACCACCACCACATCGGTTTGCAGGAATTCGCGCGCGTTCATCGTCATGTAGCCGATGCCCGATTGCGCGGAGATCGTTTCCGCGACGATCAGCATCACCCACATCAGCCCGAGCGCGAAGCGCACGCCGACGAGAATCGACGGCAATGCGCCGGGCAGGATCACGTCGCGATACAGCGCGAAGCCGCGCACGCCATAGCTCTTCGCCATCTCGATCAGGTTCGCGTCGACCGAGCGGATTCCGTGATACGTGTTGATGTAAACCGGGAAGAACACGCCGAGCGAAACGAGGAACAGCTTCGCCTTCTCGTCGATGCCGAACCACAGGATCACGAGCGGAATCATCGCGAGCGCGGGGATGTTGCGGATCATCTGGATCGTCGAATCGAGCGCGACCTCCGCCGCTTTCGACAGGCCGGTCGCGAGCCCGAGCGCGAGACCCACGCCGCCGCCGATCGCGAAGCCGAACAGCGCGCGCCAGGTACTGACCTTCACGTTCGCCCACATCTCGCCCGACGTCACGAGCGACCACGCGGCACGCACGACCGCCAGCGGCTCGGGCAGCACGCGGGTCGACAGCCAGCCGACGCGCGCGCCGACCTCCCATGCGGCCAGCAGCGCGAGCGGCACGAGCCACGGCGCGATGCCGCGCCAGGCGCGGGCGGCCACGGCGGCGCCCGTCGTCGACGTTTTCGTTGTCATCGCAGGCCTCCTTCGTTCAGCTCTGGCTCGCCTTCGGCAGGTAGTTGTTGCCGACGATCTCGCCGAACGGCCCCGACAGCGGGCCGGACGGCCGCGCCGCGCTCTTGCCCTTGATCAGCGGGAACACGAGCTCGGCGAAGCGGTACGACTCCTCGAGGTGCGGATAGCCGGACAGGATGAACGTCTCGATGCCGAGATCCGCGTATTCGCGCATGCGTTCCGCGACCTGCTCGGGGTTGCCGACGAGCGCGGTACCCGCGCCGCCGCGCACGAGACCGACACCGGCCCACAGGTTCGGATACACCTCGAGCGCCTCGCGGCCGCCGCGCTTGCCGCCGTGCAGTGCGGCCATCCGGCGCTGGCCTTCCGAATCCATGTTCGCGAATGCCTGCTGCGCGCGGGCGATCGTCTCGTCGTCGAGACGGCTGATCAGGCGCTCGGCATCGCGCCACGCCTCGTCCTCGGTCTCGCGCACGATCACGTGCAGGCGGATGCCGAACTTGATCTTGCGGCCGCGCGCCTCGGCGCGGGCGCGGATGTCGGCGATCTTCTTCGCGACGGCCTCGGGCGGCTCGCCCCAGGTCAGGTAGGTGTCGATGTGATCCGCGGCGATCGCGTGCGCGGCCGGCGACGATCCGCCGAACCACAGCGGCGGATGCGGGCGCTGCACGGGCGGATACAGCGCCTTGCCGCCCTTCGACTGAAGGTGCTTGCCGATGTAGTCGAAGCCGCCGTTATCGTGCGAGGCGGACAGCAGTCCGCGCCAGATGTTCAGGAAGTCGTCGGTGATTTCGTAGCGCGTATCGTGATCCGCGAACAGCCCGTCGCCTTCGAGTTCGGCGGCATCGCCGCCCGTCACGACGTTGATCAGCAGGCGGCCGCCCGACAGGCGGTCGAACGTCGCGGCCATCCGCGCCGCGAGACCGGGCGATGCGATGCCCGGACGCACGGCGACCAGGAACTTCAGACGCTGCGTCGCCGGAATCAGGCTCGACGCAACGACCCACGCATCCTCGCAGGAACGGCCGGTCGGCAGCAGCACGCCTTCGTAGCCGAGCGTGTCGGCCGCGACGGCGATCTGCTTGAAATAATCGTAATCCGCGGCGCGCGCGCCTTCGGCGGTGCCGAGATAACGGCTGTCGCCGTGCGTGGGAATAAACCAGAAAACATTCATCTGCTGCTCCTGCTTGACTGTCCTTGCCGGAATCTGGATAAAACGAAGCCCTGCTCGCGTCGCGAATCAGCGACGCATGCATGGTGTGCATTCGAATCGGGATGGCTCGCCGGTCAGGCCGTGCCGCGGACGAGTACGCGATTGCACGGCTGTTTCTGGGAAATCAGTCTATGGATCGGTGCAGGGCTTTGGAACGATTTTTTTGAGCTTAGGTTTTCCGCTTTCGTGATTAGCACGACGCTCCAGCGAATATCGCATCGGCCGGGCCCTATAATGACGCACCTATCCGAACAACTTCGCGCGGCCGGCCCCGGCCGGCCGCGCCTGCAATACGCTCATCGATGCAGAAAGTCATCCTGCCGTTCCTGTCCGGCTTCCTGGCCGCCCTCTTCTTTCGCGAAGCGACGCTCGCGCTGCTGCATACGGCCGACCTGATCGCCGCAGCCGGGTTCTCCACGCAACCGTTCGCGCCGCTCGGCATTCCTGAATTTGTCGCGAACGCGCTGATCAGCGCGTGCTGCGCGATCCCGATGGCGTGGCTGCTGCGCGTGTCGCCGGAGCGCGAAGCGCCGTGGATCGGCGCGCTGGTGTTCGGCGGCATCGTGCTGACGGCCGCCCGCGTGTTCGCGATCGATCCGCTGCGCGGGATCTGGCCGTCGGGCAACATGATGCCGGTGCTCGCCGCCGGTTTCGCCGCGAACGCGGTGTGGGGTTTCGGTGCGCTGGTGTTCATGCGCGCGTTCATGTCGGACGACGCCGGCGACGAATAACGCGCGGCTTGCGGCGAGGCCCCGGCCCTGCCGCCGAGCCGGATCGGCATCCGCAAACGCAAAGGCCGCCTGCACATGCAAGCGGCCTTTTTGCTTTTCGCTTCGATACCGCGCGCGTCAGTCCTTCAGGTTGCGCAGCGGATGCGTGTCGGGCGTCCACGGGCTGTCGAACATCGCGAGCACGTCGGCCCGGTCGATATCGGCCGTCGACTTGAAACGCCAGACCGGCTGTTGATCCTTGTCGACGATCAGCGCGCGCACGCCTTCGATCACGTCGCCGTGCGCGAACGTCGAACGCGTGAGGTCGAGATCGCGCCGCAGGCAATCGGCCATCGTCGCGCCGCGCGCGCGCTCGACGACTTCGAGCGACACGGCCATCGACAGCGGCGACAGCTGGCTGCGCATCGCGTGGGTCGCCTTCTCGACCCATCCGTCGACTGCAGCGCAATCCTGCTCGGCGTCGAGCGACGCCAGGATCGCGCCGATATCGGGCTGCGCGAAATGCCGGTCGATCCCGGCGCGCGCGTCGGCCAGCGCCGACGTGTCGGGCGTCGGCACGACCTTGTGCGCGGCAGCCGCGTCGGCCACGCACGCGACGGCCTGCGCGCCGCTGTCGATCCGCGCGCTCTGTAGCGTATCGAGCAGCGCCGGCAGCGCGGCGTCAGGCAGGTATACGTCGGCGAGCTGCGCATACAGTGCGCCGGCCGCGTCGAGCGTCGCGCCGGTCACCGCGAGATAGCGGCCGAGCGCGCCCGGCGTGCGCGCGAGGAACCAGCTCATCCCGACGTCCGGGAACAGGCCGATGCGCGTTTCGGGCATCGCCATCTTCGTCGAATCGGTGACCACACGCAGGCCGCCCGTATGCCGCGCCGCCTGCGAAATGCCCATGCCGCCGCCCATCACGACGCCGTGCATCAACGCGATGTACGGTTTCGGATAGGTGAAGATCGTATGGTTGAGCGTGTATTCCTCGATGAAGAACGTGTCGACCGCATCGCGATCGCCGCGCTGCCACGCAGCGTGGAAGAAGCGCACGTCGCCGCCCGCGCAGAACGCGCGCGGATGCGGGCTGTGCACGACGACAGCCGCCACCTCCGCGTCGTCGCGCCATGCATCGAGCGCCTGCTGCATCAGTCGGATCATCCCCACCGACAGCGCATTCAGCGCCTTCGGCCGGTTCAGTTCGAGATAGCCGATGCGGTTCGCGACATACGCGCGCACGTCGGGCTGGGCGGCTTCGGCGGAAGCGGCAGTGGATTCGGTCATGTGAGCCATCCGGCGTATCGCGGGCGCACGCTCAGTGCGCCTGCATCTTCGAGAACAGGTTCAGCACCACGACGCCCGAGACGATCAGCCCGAGGCCGATCACGGCCGGCAGATCCGGCACCTGGCGATAGAGCAGCATCGCGACGAGCGTGATCAGCACGATGCCGGCCCCCGACCACACCGCATAGATGATGCCGACGGGCATCGTGCGCAGCGTGAGCGACAGACAGTAGAACGCGATGCCGTAACCGGCCACGACGAGCGCCGACGGCCAGAAGCGCGTGAAGCCGTCCGCCGCGCGCAGCGCGGACGTGCCGACCACTTCCGCGACGATCGCGATCGCGAGCCATGCGTAACCCGGAATCTGCATCGCTCAGCTCCTTGCAAGTGCCAGCACGGCATAGTCCTGCCCGAGCTCGGCGCACAGGGCTTCGACGACGAACTCGTGATCCGCGCGCTGCGGCAGCCCCGATGCGGTGATCGAGCCGATCACGCCGGCCCCCGCGACGGTCAGCGGAAACGCGCCGCCGTGCGGCGAATAGTCGGAGATCGGCAGCCCGTGCTTGTCGGCGAGCGTGGCGCCGGCCTGCTGCATGCGCAGGCCGATCGCATACGAACTGCGGCGGAAGTGCGCGACGACGTTGCGCTTGCGGCGTACCCAGTCGGCGTTGTCGGGCGTCGCGCCGGCGAGCGCCGCATAGAACAGCGGCTGGCCGAACGTGACGATGTCGATCGCGATCGCATGGCCGCGCGACGTCGCGAGCGCGTGCATCCGGTTGCCGAGCGCCCAGGCACGAGCCGGGTCGAAATGGGGAAACACGAGCGCCTGTTCCTGCGCGCCGATCGATTGCAGATCGTGAGCGATGTCCATGAATCCGTCGATGCAGTAGTGAGTGTTGCAACGGCACCGACGCGATCGCGCGCGACGCCGCTGCAGGCGTGAACGACACAAGCAAACCGCTCGATTCTAGCGCACGCGCCTGCCGTACCGGCCCTGCCGGCGTCCCGCCGGCGCTTGAAACGCGATTGTCAGAAAGTGCTTGCAAGCATTCGGGTTAGTCCATATAATTCATTTCTTCGACGGACGCGGGGTGGAGCAGTCTGGCAGCTCGTCGGGCTCATAACCCGAAGGTCGTAGGTTCAAATCCTACCCCCGCAACCAACGTCCCGATTCATGCAAAAAGCCCGGCTCCGCGCCGGGCTTTTTGTTTTCCGGCGCGCGATTGCGCGCCTCGCACGTTGCGCTTCGCGCCGCACGCCGCGCACATGCGCTCGCGTTCGAGAATGCCCCGCCCCGGTGATACACTCGCATCACCTCGTCCCTTCCACTCGACATGAAATTCTGCTCCGTCTGCGGTCACGAAGTCATCGCGCGCATTCCTCCGGGCGACAACCGCGAGCGCTTCATTTGCGATCACTGCGGCACGATCCATTACCAGAATCCGCGCAACGTGGTCGGCACGGTGCCGGTCTGGGGCGATCAGGTGCTGCTGTGCCGCCGCGCGATCGAACCGCGCTACGGTTTCTGGACGCTGCCGGCAGGCTTCATGGAAATGGGCGAGACGACGGCCGAGGCCGCCGCGCGCGAAACGCTCGAGGAAGCCGGCGCACGCGTCGAGGTTCAGAACCTGTTCACGCTGCTCAACGTGCCGCACGTGCACCAGGTCCATCTGTTCTATCTGGCGCGGCTCGTCGATCCGGCTTACGAGGCCGGCGAGGAAAGCCTCGAGGTCAAGCTGTTCGACGAAGCCGACATTCCGTGGGACGAGATCGCGTTCCCGACCGTCAGCCAGACGCTGCGCTTCTTCTTCGCCGATCGCGCCGCCGGCGACTACGGCGTCCACACCGGCGATATCTTCCGCTCGCTGCGCAACGGCTGAGCCCGCGCCTCATGGTCCCCTGGCTCGGCCCGGACGATCCGTTCCCGCCCGTCGAACGCGCGCTCGGCCCCGCGACCGGCGCGCCGGGGCTGCTCGCCGCGAGCGCCGACCTGCTGCCGTCCCGCCTGATCGAGGCCTACCTGCGCGGCATCTTCCCGTGGTATTCGGACGGCCAGCCCGTGCTGTGGTGGAGCCCCGACCCGCGGATGATCCTCGCGCCGGCCGAATTCAAGGTGTCCCCGTCGCTGCGCAAGACGCTCAAGCGCGTGCTGCGCGACCCCGCGTGGGAAGTGCGCGTCGACCATGACTTTCCGGGCGTGATGCGCGCATGTGCGCAAGCGCCGCGCCGCGGGCAGCGCGGCACCTGGATCACGGCCGAGATCATCGACGCGTATTCGTCGCTCTACCGTTCCGGCAACGCGCACAGCATCGAGGCGTGGCACGACGGGCGACGCGTGGGCGGGCTCTACGGCGTCGCGTTCGGGCGGATGTTTTTCGGCGAATCGATGTATGCGGATGTCACCGATGCGTCGAAGATCGCGCTGGCGACGCTCGTCGCCCACCTTCGCGAGCAGGGGCTGGAGATGATAGACTGCCAGCAGAATACGTCGCATCTAGCGTCGCTCGGTGGCCGCGAGATCGCACGCAAGGCCTTTGTCGCTCACGTGCGCCGCGCGGTAGCCGAACCGCCGATTCCGTGGCAGTTCGACAAGCGTGTGCTCGCCATGCTGACGAGCCCTGCCGAACCGGCCGCCCCCTCCGGGATCGAGCGCTAGCGCGGCACTCCCTCCCTGCATCGAGAGCTGCCCATGACTCACCCGACTGAGCTGCCGCTTTCACCGCTTTCGGCGCTGCAATTCTATGCAACGGCGCCCTATCCGTGCAGCTATCTGGACGGCCGCGTCGCGCGCTCGCAAGTCGCGACGCCGAGCCACCTGATCAATTCCGACATCTATACCGAGCTCGTGAAGGCCGGCTTCCGGCGCTCGGGCGTGTTCACCTATCGCCCGTACTGCGACGGCTGCCGTGCCTGCGTGCCGGTGCGCGTGCCGGTCGGCGCGTTCACGCCGTCGCGCACCCAGCGCCGGATGTGGAAGCGGCACCGCGCGCTCGTCGCGACGGTCTCGCCGCTGCACTACGACGAGGAGCACTACGCGCTCTACATGCGCTACCAGTCGGCGCGCCACGCGGGCGGCGGCATGGATCGCGACAGCCGCGACCAGTACGAGCAGTTCCTGCTGCAGAGCCGGATCAATTCGCGCCTCGTCGAATTCCGCGACCTCGACGCGCCGGGCGGCGAGCCCGGCAAGCTGCGCATGGTCAGCATGATCGACATCCTCGGCGACGGACTGTCGTCGGTCTATACGTTCTTCGAGCCGGACGAGCCGCATACGAGCTACGGCACGTACAACATCCTGTGGCAGATCGAGCAGGCGAAGAGCCTCGGCCTGCCGTACGTGTATCTCGGCTACTGGATCCGCGAGAGCCCGAAGATGGCCTACAAGGCCAACTTCCATCCGCTCGAAGGGTTGCTCGACGGCCGCTGGAAAATACTCGATCCGGATCGCATCGACCTGCCGCCGGTCGACGCGGCACTCGCCCGCGCGCCGCTGCCGGGCGGACATTCCGGGTCGGGCTGACAGGCCATCCCGCAGCGCGGCGGCGCGCCTGCAACGGGCACCCTGCGGCCCTTGCACGCGTTGCCGCGCGGCACAAGCGGTGCCACCGGCCGCGCATGCGAAGCGAAGCCCGCCCTTGCCGCGCAACTCCCGGTAAAATAGCGGGTTGTCATTCATTCCGGCCGTCCGCCCAATTCCCGTGTTCAGTTCCCTCTATCCGCTGGCCCGCGCATCCCTGTTCAAGATGGATGCGGAAGACGCTCACCACCTCACGCTGCGCGCGCTCGGCGCGGCCGGCCGCACGGGCCTCGCCTGCGCGCTGTCGGCCCGCGTGCCCGATGCGCCGCGCACCGTGATGGGGCTCACGTTCCGCAACCCGGTCGGCCTCGCCGCCGGCCTCGACAAGGACGGTGCGGCCATCGACGGCCTCGCGGCGCTCGGCTTCGGCTTCATCGAGGTCGGCACGGTCACGCCGCGCCCGCAGCCAGGCAATCCGCGCCCGCGGATGTTCCGCCTGCCGCAGGCGGAAGCGCTGATCAACCGGATGGGCTTCAACAACCACGGCGTCGATCAGTTCGTGAAGAACGTCCAGGCGGCCCGCTATCGCGGCATCCTCGGCCTGAACATCGGCAAGAACGCCGACACGCCGATCGAACGCGCCGCGGAAGACTATCTCTACTGCCTCGAGCGCGTGTATCCGTTCGCAAGCTACGTGACGATCAACATTTCGTCGCCGAACACGAAGAACCTGCGCCAGCTGCAGGGCGCGGGCGAACTCGACGCGCTGCTCGCCGCGCTGAAGGACAAGCAGCAACGCCTCGCCGACCTGCACGGCAAGCTCGTGCCGCTCGCGCTGAAGATCGCGCCCGATCTCGACGACGAACAGGTCAAGGAAATCGCCGACACGCTGCTGCGCCACAAGATCGAGGCGGTCATCGCCACCAACACGACGCTGTCGCGTGCGGCCGTGCAGGGCCTGCCGCACGCGGACGAAGCCGGCGGCCTGTCGGGCCGTCCGGTGTTCGATGCGTCCAACGAAGTGATCCGCAAGCTGCATGCCGAAGTCGGCAGCGCGGTGCCGATCATCGGCGTCGGCGGCATCTTCTCGGGCGAGGACGCGCGCGCGAAGCTCGCGGCCGGCGCGTCGCTCGTCCAGCTGTACACGGGCTTCATCTATCGCGGCCCCGCGCTCGTCGCCGAGTGCGTGAAGGCGATCGCGCGCGAACGCGCCGTGTGATATAGCCATAAACAAACGATATTTAATGGTCGATTGTATTTTTGCTATGATCGACCCCACAGTCAGAATCAAGCGCCCCGCTGGGGCAAGGAAGCTCACACGATGAAAATTTCGCTGCTGAAGAAGCTGCTGGTCGCCGGCCTGATCGGCACGTCGTTCGCCGCCGCCACCGCGCAGGCGGCCGACCTCCTCGACCAGGTGAAACAACGCGGCACGCTGCGCGTCGGCCTCGAAGGCACGTTCCCGCCGTTCAACTCGAAGAACCCGCAAGGCGAACTCGTCGGCTTCGACGTCGACATCGCGAATGCCGTCGCCGCGAAGCTCGGCGTGAAGGCCGAGTTCGTCACGACCGAATGGAGCGGCATCATCGCGGGCCTGCAGGCCGGCAAGTTCGACGTGATCGCCAACCAGGTCGGCATCACCGACAAGCGCAAGGAAACGCTCGACTTCTCGCCCGCGTACACCTATTCGTCCGCCCAGCTGATCCAGCGCAAGGACGACACGCGCCAGTTCAAGTCGCTCGACGACCTCAAGGGCAAGAAGCTCGGCGTCGCGCTCGGCACGAACTACATGGACATGGCGAAGTCGGTGCCCGGCATCGACGTGAAGACCTACCCGGGCGCGCCCGAGTACCTGCGCGACCTCGCGGCCGGCCGTCTCGACGCGGCACTCAACGACCGCCTGATGCTCGCGTACCTGACGAAGAACTCGCAACTGCCGCTGCGCCCGGGCGCGAACGTCGGCTCGGCGAATCCGTCGGGCATCCCGTTCAAGAAGGGCAACCCGAAGTTCCAGAAGGCGATCGACGACGCGATGGCGCAACTCGAGGCCGACGGCACGTTCACGAAGATCTCGGACAAGTGGTTCGGCATCGACGTGACGAAGCCGGTCAAGTAAGCACGCCTCTGCTTCCCGCCTGACGGCGGGCCGGAAAGGGCGGCATCCGAAACGATGCCGCCCTTTGTTTTATCGGTCCGGTTTATGATTGCGCTTTCGCGCACGCATTCGATTCGTATTCCATGTCGACAACGTCCCTGCTCGTCCAATCGCTGCCGGTGCTCGCCCAGGGTGCCGTACTGACCGTCAAGTTCGCCGTGCTGTCGATGGTGTTCGGCCTGCTCGGCGCCGTCGTGCTCGCGATGATGGGCATCCGGCAAAGCGAACCGCTCGACGGCTTCGAACGCATCTGGGTCAACGCGCTCGCGGGGCTCGCGCGCGCCTACGTGAGCCTGATGCGCGGCACGCCGCTGCTCGTGCAGATCTTCGTCATCTATTACGGACTGCCGAGCCTCGGCATCTCGCTCGACCCGACACCGGCCGGCGTGATCGCGCTCTCCGCGAACGTCGCCGCTTACATGTCCGAAAGCATGCGCGGCGCGATCAACGGGATCGCGCGCGGCCAATGGCTGGCCGCCTACAGCCTCGGGCTGTCGTGGGGGCAGACGCTGCGCTACGTGATCGGCCCGCAGGCGCTGCGCATCGCGGTGCCGAGCCTGTCGAACAGCCTGATCAGCCTGATCAAGGACACGTCGCTCGTGTCCGTCATCACCGTGACCGAACTGCTGCGCAGCGCGCAGGAAGTGATCGCGGCGACCTACCAGCCGTTGCCGCTGTACCTGGCCGCCGCCGCGGTCTACTGGGTGCTGTGCCAGATCCTCGAATGGGTCCAGCGCTGGTACGAAAAGCGCCTGTCGCTGCCCGCGCGGCACTGAGCACGTCGCCTCTCGCGCCGGGCCGCGGATGCGCGCCCGGCTCCGCCTTCCCGTCCTTCCCGCCTACTCGCCCGAATAGCGCACGCCGAGCGCCGCGCGTGCCGCATCGGTCATCGCGATCATGCGCCGCGAATGGTCGTGCGTCATGATCGGGCTCTCGAGTTCGCCCGTGCGCAGCAGGTCGCAGAAATGCGCGGTCTCGTAGTTCAGGCCGCCGCCGTCGACCGGCGCGTCGAGTTCGACCGTGCGCCCGTCCGCATAGCGGATCGTCGCCCGCGCGGGGTTCCACCACTTCTCGTGAATCGTCACGTGCCCGCCTGCTGCTGCGATCAGCGCATCGCCGCGTCCCATCACGTCGAGCCCGCAGAAGAGCTGCGCAATGCCGCCGTTCGCGTGACGGCTGTTCAGGCTCGCGAACACGTCGACACCCGTCGCGCCGATGCGGCCGAGCGTCTGCACGTCGACTGCCGCGCCGAGCCAGTCGACCGCGAGAAACGCTTCGTAGATCCCGATGTCGAGCAGCGCGCCGCCGGCGCGGTCGAGCCGATAGACGGAATGATCGTCCGGCACCGACGACGACGCGCAGCCCGCGCGCACGAGCCTGATCTCGCCGATCGGATCGTCATGCAGATGCGCGCGCAACCGACGATACAACGGAAAGAACGGCGGCTTCATCGCTTCCATGAAGAGCCGGCCGGCCGTGCGTGCCGCATCCAGCACGGCATCGAGCTGCGTCGCGTTCAGCGTCGCGGGTTTTTCGCACAGCACGGCCTTGCCGGCGGCGAGCGCCGCTTGCGCGTAGTGCGCGTGACTGTCGTGGAGGGTCGCGATATAGATCGCGTCGATGTCGCTCGCGAGGAGCGCGTCGAGGCTGGCGGCAGGCGTGCCGCCGCAGCTGTCGCAGAAAGCGGTTGCCGCATTGGCGCGGCGCGCCCACACGCCGGCAAGCGTGGCACCCGGCACGTGCGCGAGGCTTTGCGCGAAACGGCGTGCGATGCTGCCTGCGCCGACGATGCCGAAGCGCACCGGGCGGTTGTCGAATTCGTTCATCCGGATCTTCCGTGTCGGTCGTATGACGGTGGCCGGCACGCTGCCGGCCGGCCGTCATGATAAACGGCTCGCCGGCACAGGGATAAGCGACGCGCGCCGATTCAGGCGCGCACCGGCACGTCGACGGAGAAATCGCGCGAGATCTCGTCGGCGCTGAAATCGATCAGGGCGAGCGACGCCGCCTCGGCTTCGCGCGGATCGCGGCGTTCGATCGCATCGACGACGCGCGCATGCGCCTTCACCGCGATGTCGTGCGCACCGTCCTTCTGCGCGACGCGCGGATTCACGAGCCGCACAGCGCCGCGCACGATCGCCGCCATCTGCTGGAAGAACTGGTTGCCGCTCGCCTGGACGATTCGCGTGTGCAGCAGTTCGTCCGCCGTGTCGTAACCGGGGTCGCCCGGTTGCAACACCTTGAACGCTTCGAACGCCTCGCGGATGCCCGCGATGTCGGCCGCCGTCGCACGGACCGCCGCCTGCGCGGTCGCGCGCGGTTCGATCAGCATCCGGAATTCGATGACGTCGCGCATGAACTGCGGATCCGGCTTCGCACGAAACCGCCAGCTCACCACGTCTTCATCGATCATGCGCCAGTCGCGCATCGGCCGAACGCGCGTACCGACTTTCGGACGCACGTCGAGCATGTCGCGCGCGAGCAACATCGACAATGCTTCGCGCATCACCGTGCGACTCACGTCGAACTCTTTCGACAGCACATCCTGCGGCGGCAGAATGCCGCCGTACTTGTCCTCGACGATACCTGCGACAAGCCCATCCATCACTTTGGCGACCAGTGACCGGTCTTTGCCCTGCTCCATGACACCTCCCCGTGCGTCGATTTGCGAACACCTGCTCCGCAGTTCCGCCGGCCCTGGTTACGACTGTTCTTATGATCTATAAGTTGATGAGTTCGGGGATATTTCGCTATCTGGTAAACACCTGACAGGGTTATCCCTCTTTTTGATGCGGTTGATTTATAAGGCTTCAAAAAAAGCCCGGAAAGCGCGCTGCGCTTGCCGGGCCGGGCTTTCCACGAAGTTTGAACATGCAATCCATTACGGCATCCGGATGCCATTACGGACTGCTTCTCATTCAGTTTCGATTAATCGGGATAAACGATCGTTTCAACGCCGTTTGCCGTGCCGAGCAGGCACAGATTCGCGCCGCGCGCGGCGAACAGGCCGACCGTTACGACGCCCGGCCATGCGTTGACCTGCGCCTCGAAACCGCGCGGATCGGTGATTTGCAACCCCTTGACGTCGATGATCTCGTTGCCGTTGTCGGTGATGTACGGCGCGCCGTCCTTCGTCACGCGCAGCACCGGCACGCCGCCCAGCGCGGTCACGCGCCGGCCGATCGCCGTGCGTGCCATCGGCACGACCTCGATCGGCAGCGGGAATGCGCCGAGCACCGGCACGCGCTTGCTGCCGTCCGCGATGCAGACGAACGTATCGGCCACCGACGCGACGATCTTTTCGCGCGTCAATGCGCCGCCGCCGCCCTTGATCATTGCACCGCTTGCGTCGATCTCGTCGGCGCCGTCGACGTACACCTGCAGCGATTCGACCTCGTTCAGGTCGAACACCTTGATACCGTGCGATTTCAGGCGTTCGGTGGTCGCGATGGAGCTCGACACGGCGCCGCGATAGCGCGACTTGACGGCCGCGAGCGCGTCGATGAAGCAGTTGGCGGTCGAGCCGGTGCCGACGCCGATCACGGCGCCTTCCGGCACGTTCTGGATCACATAATCGGCGGCCGCCTGGCCGACCAGGCGTTTGAGTTCGTCTTGAGTCATGGGGGTGGGAATACAGCGGGATTGCGGAAAACCGCCAGTTTACCGGACTCGGGAGACGACCCGGGCATTTTCGGTGCGGGTGCCGGCGCTGCGATCGGCGCCGGGCACGCCGGCGATCACGGCGCGCCGGTGGCGGATGCGTCGCCCGCCGGCGGCGTGGCGGAGAAATACTTGTCGAGCAGCGCCTGTGCGATCGCATCGGTTTCGGCGTCCGGATCGCCCGCATAGTCGGCCGGCCGGAAATGCATCTGGAACACCGCGAACACGCGTCGCGTGCGGGTGTCGAGCACGCCGTCGGCCGGCACGTCGTAGCCGTAGCGCGCGAGCTTCAGCTGCAGTTCGCGCACGTCGACGAGCGCGTGCGGATCGCGGCCGCCGAGCCGGGCGGCCACGGTCGCATCGTCCGGCCACGCGCCGACACCGGCTTGCGCGAGCGCATGCCACGGAAACAGCGGCCCCGGATCGATCTTGCGTTGCGGCGCGATGTCGCTGTGCCCGACCACGCGCGTCGGCGGAATCCGGTAGCGCGCGACGACATCTTTCGACAGACGGATCAGCGCATCGACCTGTTCGGGCGGATACGGCTGCCACGTGCGGTTTTGCGGATCGAGCGGGCCGCGATTCACGTTCTCGATGCCGATCGACGCTGCGTTGAGCTCGGTCGTGCCCTGCCATTCGCTGATGCCCGCCTGCCATGCGCGTTCCGATTCGGGCACGAGTTGGTAGACCACCGGCATCCCGCGTTCGATGCGCGGTTGCGGCGGCACGACGTAGTGCGCGCTGACCGAATCGCCCGTCAGCGTGCGCAGCGATTTCGCTTCGTCGCTTTCGGTGTAATGCATCACGAGAAAGCGGATCCGCGAATCGGCGCCGCGTGCGTGCAGGCTCGTGTCGGCGTAGTAAGTGCCGCGCCCGACCAGTGACGGCGACGTGCAGGCGGCCAGCAGGCCGAGGATGGCGCACGATGCGCCGAGGCGAAACAGGGTCATGTTCGCGAGTTCCGGGAGGCGCGTGCCGCGCGCAGTCGCGGCACGCGTCGTGCGGGTCGTGACGGCCCGCGCAGCGCGCGAGACCGCGCGTCAGCCCGTGTATCAGCCCTTCACGCGCCGCTGCCGCACCGCTTCATACAGGCACACGCCGCTCGCGACCGACACGTTCAGGCTTTCCACGCTGCCGGCCATCGGGATGCTCATCACTTCGTCGCAGGTGTCGCGCGTGAGCCGGCGCATGCCTTCGCCTTCCGCACCCATCACGATGGCGACGGGACCGTCGAGCTTCGTGTCGTACAGCGTGCCCGACGCCTCGTCCGACGTACCGATGACCCACACGCCCGCGTCCTTCAGCTCGCGCAGCGCGCGGGCGAGGTTCGTGACCGTGATGTACGGCACCGTGTCGGCCGCGCCGCTCGCGACCTTCGCCGCGGTCGCGTTCAGGCCGACCGCGCGGTCGCGCGGCGCGATCACCGCATGCGCGCCGGCCGAATCGGCGACACGCAGGCATGCGCCGAGGTTGTGCGGATCGGTGACGCCGTCGAGCACCAGCAGCAGCGCCGGGCCCTGGATGCCGTCGAGCAGCTCGGACAGGTTCTGTGCGAGCGGAACATCCTCGACGCGCGCCACGACGCCCTGGTGGCGCTCGGTATGCGCGAGGCCCCACAGGCGGGTTTCATCGGCCGCAATCAGCCGCACGCCCGCTTCCTTCGCGGCGTGCAGGAAGTCCTGCATGCGGCGGTCGCGGCGCGTCTGGTCGTACAGCACCTCCGCAACCGTCGACGCATCGTGCCGCAAACGTGCGGTCACCGCATGAAAACCGTAAAGAACCTTCAGACGAGACATGACTGGAACAACCTTCGATCAAACGTGCGGCCGCGCGACGTGCGCAGCCGCGATCCATGGAAAAGGAAAGCGCCGCGTTGCCGGCCGGTGACCGGTCAAGCGCGGCGTCTCTCGATACTGCAAGGGCGTGCGCGTGCGCCGCCCCGAACGCTCAATACTTCTTGCGGGCGTGCACCTTCTTCGCGGCCGTCTTCGCCGCCGCACCGCCCTTCTTCTTCGCGGCACGCGCGGCGCGCGCCTCCTTCACCGCAACGGTCGGTGCGCTGGCCGCCTTCTTGCGGCGCGGCGCGGCGTCCTCCACCGGCGGCAACGCACGCACGCGCGGGCCGCCGCGATCGTTACCGTTGCCGGCGACAGCCGGCGCCGGTGCCGGACGCGGCGCCTTCACCGGCGTGTCGCGCACGAGGCGGAAGTCGATCTTGCGTGCGTCGAGATCGACGCGGCTCACCTGCACGCGCACGCGATCCGACAGGCGATAACGGATGCCCGTGCGCTCGCCGCGCAGCTCGTTCTTGATCTCGTCGTACTGGAAGTAGTCCGAGCCGAGTTCCGTGACGTGCACGAGCCCTTCGATGAACAGCGTATCGAGCTGCACGAAGATGCCGAACGACGTGACGCCGTTCACCATCCCGCCGTACTCCTCGCCGAGCTTGTCGCGCATGAAGTAGCACTTGAGCCAGGCCTCGACGTCGCGCGACGCTTCGTCGGCACGGCGCTCGTTCGCCGAGCAGTGCAGGCCGAGTTCTTCCCAGATCGCCGTGTTCGAGCGCGAACGGCCGCGCGCTTCGTCGTCGGCCTGCTGCATCGCGCGGGCGCGCGGCGACAGCGCGGTGTTCAGCTCGAAGCCGTCCGGCGCCTTCGGCACGTACTTCTTGCCGGACAGGATCGCGTAGATCGCGCGGTGCGTGAGCAGGTCGGGATAGCGGCGGATCGGGCTCGTGAAGTGCGCGTACGCCTCGTACGCGAGACCGAAGTGGCCGATGTTGTCCGGGCTGTAGACGGCCTGCTGCATCGAGCGCAGCAGCATCGGCTGCAGCATCTGCGCGTCGGGCCGGTCGCGGATCTGCGCCATCAGCGCCGCGTAGTCGCTCGCATGCGGCTTGTCGCCGCCGCCGAGCGAGAGGCCCATCCCGCGCAGGAACGCGCGCAGGTTCTCGAGCTTCTCCGGCGTCGGCCCCGCGTGCACGCGGTACAGGCCCGGGTGCTTGTGGCGCTTCAGGAAATCGGCCGCGCACACGTTCGCGGCCAGCATGCATTCCTCGATCAGCTTGTGCGCATCGTTGCGCTGACGCGGGACGATCTGCTCGATCTTGCCTTGCGAGTTGCAGACGATGTAGGTCTCGGTCGTGTCGAAGTCGATCGCGCCGCGCTTCTGGCGTGCGGCGAACAGCGCCTTGTAGACGCCGTACAGATCCTGCAGGTGCGGCAGCAGGTCCGCGCGGCGCGCGGCCTCCGGCCCCTTCGTGTTCGACAGCACGGCCGCGACTTCGGTGTACGTGAGGCGCGCGGCCGAATGGATCACGGCCGGATAGAACTGGTACGCCTTGATCTCGCCGCGCGCGGTAATCACCATGTCGCACGCGAGCACGCAGCGATCGACCTGCGGGTTCAGCGAACAGAGGCCGTTCGACAGCTTCTCCGGCAGCATCGGGATCACGCGGCGCGGGAAGTAGACCGACGTACTGCGCTCGAGCGCGTCGGCATCGAGCCCGCTGCCCGGCTGCACGTAGTGCGACACGTCGGCGATCGCGACGATCAGGCGGAAGCCGTCGCCGCGGCCGACCTTGGTCGGCTCGCAGTAGACGGCATCGTCGAAGTCGCGGGCATCCTCGCCGTCGATCGTCACGAGCGGCACGTCGCGCAGGTCGACGCGGAAGCGCAGGTCGGTCGGCCGCACCTTGTCCGGCAGCGCGGCGGCTTCGTCGAGCGCCGGCTGGCTGAATTCGTGCGGCACGCCGTACTTGCGCACGGCGATCTCGATTTCCATGCCCGGATCGTCGATGTCGCCGAGCACTTCGACGACGCGGCCGAGCGGCTGCGAATGGCGGCTCGGGAAGTCGGTCAGTTCGACGACGACGACCTGCCCGACCTTCGCCTTCTTCACGTTCTGCGTGATCAGGATGTCGTGGCCGATGCGCTTGTCTTCGGGGGCGACGATCAGCGCGCCGTTCTCGTTGAGCAGGCGGCCGATCACGCGCTTGTTCGCGCGCTCGGTGACTTCGACGACGTGCCCTTCCGGCCGGCCGCGGCGATCGTAGCCGACGATCCGCGCGAGCACGCGGTCGTTGTGCATGACCTTCTGCATTTCGCCGTTCGGCAGGAACAGGTCGTCCTGGCCGTCGTCGCGGATCACGAACCCGTAGCCGTCGCGATGGCCCTGCACGCGGCCGGCAACGAAGTTCGACGGATGGGTGAGCTGGTAGTGGCCGCGCTTGTCGAGGCGGATCTGGCCGTCGCGTTCCATCGCGGCGACACGCCGGAAGAACCCCTCGCGCTCCTGACGCTTGATCGACAGCGCTTCGGCGATGTCGTTGGCTGCCAGCGGCGCGTCGCTCGTACGCAGCACGCCGAGAATTTCTTCACGGCTCGGAATGGGGTACGGATATTTGCTCAAGGGTTTGTCGATGATTGTTCTCGTTGCGTTGACTGATGGTGCACGGCATCAACATAGAAGTGTCCGTCAGACAGTTCTATAGTGACGGCGGCGGATCATTCTATCACCCGCCTGTGTTGCCAAATGACGCGAATGCCGCGTGCAGGCGCCGCAGCGGCCGGTTTGCGGCGCATCGCAAAAAAGTGTTGACACGGATAATTGGGGCGCTATAATTTCGCTTCTTTGCAGCAAGCAGCTACTGCAAAACGTGCCCAGGTGGCGGAATTGGTAGACGCACTAGGTTCAGGTCCTAGCGGTGGCAACATCGTGGAGGTTCGAGTCCTCTCCTGGGCACCACTTATTTAAAAAAGGTCGGCTTCTGCCGGCCTTTTTCTTTTTCAGGCCCAGGAAGCAAAGCGCCTGCGCGCTTTGCGCGAGGACTCGAAAGGCTGCGCTTGCAAGCGCAGCCGGGGTCGCGCTCGTGTGACCGAGTCCTCTCCTGGGCACCATCTGTTTTTTGAAAAGGTCGGCTTCTAGCCGGCCTTTTTTCATTTCCGGCCGCACATTGCGCGTACCGTGCCGCGCCATATGCCCGCCACTCCGATCGATAGCAGAATTAATCGGTTATCGATTGCCCTCCCCGTTGGTACGTTAGCCGCCTCGCTTTCAACGAACCCGACGAGGAACCACCCCATGACGTCGATGAACCGCCGCGCGTTCGCGCGCGCGATGCTGGCCGCCGGCCTGAGCGTCGCCGGCATCCGGACGCACGCCGAGAACGCGCCCTCCACGTTGCGCATCGGATACCAGAAATCGTCGACGCTCATTACGCTGCTCAAGACGCGCGGCACGCTGGAGCAGTCGCTTGCGACGCTCGGCCTGCGCGTGTCGTGGCATGAATTCGCGAGCGGCTTGCCGCTGACCGAAGCGCTCAACGTCGGCGCGGTCGATTTCAGTGCCGACGTGGCCGACACCGTTCCCGTCTTCGCGCAGGCCGCGCATGCGCGCTTCGTATACGTCGCGCAGGAAGCGCCGTCACCGAAAGCGCAGGCCATCATCGTCAAGCGCGACAGCGCGCTGCGCACGCTCGCCGATCTCAAGGGCAAGCGCATCGCCGTCACGAAGGCAGCCGGCAGCCACTACCTGCTGCTTGCCGCACTCGCGCGCGCAAAGCTCACCCCCGCCGACGCCGCAATCCACTACCTGACGCCGGCCGACGGCCGCGCGGCGTTCGAGCGCGGCAGCGTCGATGCATGGATCACCTGGGACCCGTATGTCGCATCGGTCGACGCGAATCCCGACGTGCGGATTCTGGCCGACGGCGACGGGCTTGCGTCGTACCAACGCTATTACCTGGCGTCGAGCAGCTTTGCCGTCGTGCGCCCCGACGTCATCCAGATCGTGTTCGACCAGTTGTCGCAAGCCGGCACCTGGCTGCGCGAACATCAGCAGGAGGCCGCCAATACCCTCGCCCCGATCTGGGGACTCGACGCGAAGACGATCGAGCGCGCGAACGCGCGACGCAGCTATCTCGTGCGCACCGTGGCCACGCAGAACTTCGGTGAGCAGCAGAAGATCGCCGATACGTTCCTCGCGGCCGGTTTGCTGCCCGCCCGCGTCGACACGGGTGAAGCGCTGCGCTGGAATTTCGCGGCAAAGCGTGCGGAGCCGATCGGCGCCTGATGCCCGGAACCTGCAACGCGCGATAATTTTGATCGCGATCGAAAAATTGTGTTGACAGATGCTC